>CALLYL010000349.1 GCA_937859535.1 uncultured Myxococcales bacterium | reverse complement strand
CTCAACGTAGCTCCGACCTTGGCAGTGTCGGCCACACGGACAGGAAAGAACAGCCGTTGCTTGCTGAGCGCCGTATTGGGAATTTCCGCTGGCTGCTGAATGACCGTCGCAGCCCCATTGTCTCCCACCTGGAGCTCACCAATGCAAGCGGCTGGGTCGAGGATGAGTTCGCCCGGAAAAGCGAACAGCACCACCTTGAGCCTCGCTCCGGCCTGGGCATATTCTTTGGGAATCGAGACGGTCTGAAGCTCTATCGACTGCGCAACCTGCTCACCGATTTGAGTCCAGAAGTAGTACGGCCTCCCAGCGTATAGGGGCTGCTGCGGAGTCAGGGGCTGTGCCGGATCATGCTGTGGCGCAAAGCCGGTACTGACGACGGCCGGTTTGGTCTCTGGGGCGGCAGAGATGCTAGCGTCCTCCACGGAGGCATCATCCTCGGAGAAGGACACGGGCAGATGACTCTGCCGGTTCGACTGCGGGATGTCTTCATCGGGCCCGTCGCCCGCATTGGGGTCAGGGGGGCGTTCGGTCCAGCGCCGGATGTCGACCTCTGCGATCGCGGGCGGTGTCTGATAGTGCAGTGGTGTACGCACCCCGAGCAATTCCGGTCGGGCTTGCAACAGCGCAGCGAGTCCGGTTTCCGAGAGCTTCTGCTTGACGCACGAAGTCAGAATCTCCAACATTTTTTCAAACAGGAGCCGCTGCTCACTGAGGCTGGGTAGCTGCGCAATCTGCCAACGCAGACTAGCCCGGGACAATCCGTTCTTAGTGGACGAAGCCGTACTCTGTTCACCCTCCAGATCCGCAGTCTGCGAACTCTGAAAGAACGGCAACAGCGCGCTGTCGACACGCCCGACTTCGCGAAGACGATTCTGTCCTTCTATCACAGGAAGACGCGCCGCCAAAGACTCCAGGGCTTCGGCTTTGGCTTTGGGAGTCAGCGCCAGCTCGCACAGTGCGCTCCAGGTCCGATCCACCAAATCAAGCGGCCACAGCGTTGCCAGATCGAGGACGATCGAGGTATCCGGGACTCCGCTCGCTCCAATCGCTAAGCGAGCGCGAATCTCGGAAAGGAGAAGCAGAAACGAAGGGCTGTAACTCACGACAACGCCTCACTCACGTGATTCCCGATTTGCGCTCACCGTCCGGTCCCGCATCCATGGCCGACTGGCTCTGGCGTACGTAGTCCGGAATGAAGGAATCAGCAGCAACATTTTTGCGCCGACCGTCGAGGAACCAGTCGACATCAAAGTTCTTCGAGATGCCAACCAGGAACATCAACGACAAAAAGTAGCCGAAAAAACCAACCGCTAGACCGACTCCGTACGCACCAAACAGTGCGCCATCCGGTTTAAACAGTGCCTGGACCGCAGCACCGCCAATGATACCAATCAGCGTCACCACATCGGAGAGTTGGACATCCCCCTTGCGATAGCGATTGATGTAGTAGACATACCAGCCGATGATGGAACCGAAACAGCCAGCTCCCCAAAGCTGAAGCTGCGTCACCGACTGTGTTACAGACTGCGTTACGACCTGTGGATCTGCCATGGCACATTCCTAACCGCTGCGCACGGACGCTCACGCGACCTCTGTAGCAGCGAAACGAGGATCCGATACGCAAACAAAGAGACGGTAGCGGTGCCCGCAATGATCGCAGACAGGCACACTCCCGACCAAAGCTGGTGCGGAAAGCGAAACCAAGCCACGCTCACCGCCAGAACGACTGTCCCCATCGCAAGAAGGAGCAGCTTGCCCGCTCGCGGCGGTGCAAACCGCAGGCCCAGCAGCCACCCCCACACGATGGCGATACAGACGGCACCAAGATGACCAACCATAACCCGCTTAGGGTAGAAGGTTCGCCCGCTCATAGCAAGACCCTACTCGCTCATTCTTTTCCGACGAGCGCCACTCGCAACATCACGCCCACAGTCACTTCGATGTACCTGCCTTAGGTAGACACTGCTAGGCTCGAAGCTTGCGACGCAAATCACTCCATCCAGTGTTCCTCGGCAAAGTCCGCTGTGAAATCCGCTGGCCGCTCCTGTGGCTCATCCTGTGCCCACTGCTCGGTTCACTACTCATGATTCAGCAGGCGAGTGCGGCAGCTCCCGCCGAGCCATTCAAGGCCGCGACGTTCGACCTAAAGGCTGCACGCAAAGCCGACAACTTAGCAGTTCATGAAGTCCCAGGCGCGATGAGCGAAGCGGCGGGTGTGCGGGTTCGAGAGATTCGCTTTGCCTCACAGCGCTGGGATGAACAAGGCATACCCAGCACGATTCACATACAAGCATTTGTTGCGATTCCTAGTACGGCGCAAGGCTCCCAGCCACTCCCTGCGGTGGTCTCTGCACATGGACTCGGATCCAAGGCCGACCCGCGTGACATTGCAGAGCTGGCTCGAAACCTACACGTGGTGGCGCTGTCTTTGTCAGCACCGGGCAGCGGGGCCTCCGAAGGAGAAGCCCCCTCTCCGCAAGATCCGCGACCGATTTTCCGAGCCGACCGCGACATCCGCGCTAGCTGGCTGTATCAGTATGTGTACGCGATTCTGCGAGCAGTGACCTACCTAGAAACACTCCCCGAGGTGGACAAAAAAGGAATCGTGGTGACCGGCTTTAGCATGGGCGGAATCGCGACCTTCATCGTCGGAGGTACCGATGATCGAGTCCGTGGCATCCTGCCCGTTGCAGCATCCGGAGGACTTGCCAGCGCCGCAGAAGCGGATACCTGGTGGCGCCGTTTGACCCTATCCGCCAATGGCCAACAACCAAGCGATCCCGGTCCCCGCGCATTGTTTCGCAGACTCGATCCACTGGCGTTTGCAGCGCAGCAGAAAGGTGCGGTCTACATGCTGATCGGTGCACAGGATGAGTATTTCACGTTAGACCAAGTCATCCGTACCTACAAAGCGCTGCGAGCCCCCGCAAAGACCCTGGAAGTCGTCGCCGATTATGATCACGGCTGGTACTTTGGGAGCGGTTGTCCGGCGGCCTGCATGCCGCAAGGGAAGTCCGAAACAACCAACCACAGCGCGACTCCACAGCCACCGGCCAATTGCCAGCAGTATCACTGCCCGGCTGCGTGTCCGACGCTGGCAGAGCCCCCCTACTGTGGACCAGAAGGGAGCTACCGTCGTCATCAAGACTTCATGTCTCGTCGCTCACTGCTGCTGCGCTCATTGATCGCGCAGTTTGCTGCTCATCCGAAGCGCGCCTTTTCACCGGCACCACAGACTCCATTTGTACAGCGTGTGCGCGAACAAGTGGTGGTGCGAATCATGATGGACCCGCCGCCGAAAGTGGTGCGATTGGCGATCAGTCAAAATGCGGGCTACACGTTTGGGCAGTACGTTCTGCAGCGCGAATACGATGGCGCCTGGCACTATCGAAAGCCTGTTCCAGCCGATGCCATTTTGATCGCAGAGGCCGAAACTGCTGATGGTGCCACCGCAACCTCGGTGCCCGTATTACCAAGAAGTTATCAGCCGCGAGTTCGTCCGTTTGGACCGGCCCCAGAGTAGCCGCAGCGTGATTGCGGATTAGGGCTTGCTATCGGTCGGGGTGTCGCTGCGACGGAGTCCATCAGCCTGGATCGCGGAACGAATGAGAACCTTGAGCAGCGCGTTGCGCTTGACCTTCCCAAGGATCAACTTGAGGTCTTCGTACACCGTCGGATCCTTTAGGAGTCCGCCCACGGTCCCTTTGCCCTGCTGCGTCTCCTCGGCCAGCGTGCGCAGAATGTGAGCCGCAGCGTTTAAGTCCGCAATCAAGTTGTGACTGTCTTCATAAATGAGCGTGTGAACCGCCCCCTTGCCTTTGCGAACTTCCGCGAGTAGCGCGGACAGGTCACTGCTTGACTTTTGCAGCTCGCCGATCAACTTGCTGCCATCGTCTTTGTAGATCAGTCCGTGCAGAGTTCCCGATCCGTTCTGTACCGCAGCCAGCAGCCCATCGATCCGCTGTACCGTGCGATTGAGGCTCTGCGCCATCTGCTGCGCCTCACTCGACAGACCCAGGAAGCTATCCGCAAGCTGCTGTTTGTAGATCAGATCGTGAACCAGGCCGTGGCCCTTTTCGACCCCTTCCAAGATGGTGGCGGTCGAATGGACCATTCGCCCCACATCGTGGGCGACTTGATCGCTCAATACGACTTTGACCCGATCATCGACACGCCCTACCAAAGACCGCACCTCACCAATTCCCTCTTGAACAGAGGCCACGATCTCGGTGAGCCCTTCACTCTCTTGCGCTTTGATTACGCCACCATTTTGTAGCTGTGGAAAATCGGGACTGCCAACGGTGATATTGATGATCATGTCTCCGAGCAGACCCTTCGAGCTAAGCCGCGCAATCGAATCCTCGCGCACCCGATCGAGATAGCGACTCTGCACGCCGAGGACGACGCGAACCTTTTTCACTTTCGGATCGGGATCGAACTGGATCTTCTGCACGATGCCAATGTCGACGCCCGCAAGTCGGACCGGTGCGCCCACCACCAGACCGCTGATGTTATCAAACGAGGTATGCAACAGTGCCTTGCTGCTGAGCAGACTGCGTGACCGACCGAGCAGCCCGATCACCACCACCAGCGCAATCAGCGCGATGGCGACAAACGTTCCTACTTTGGCAAGGCGATAACCGTCGCCTTCCTCTCGACCGCTCATGGTGAGACTCCTTCTGGATGTTCCGAAGCGCGGAGCGCGGAATCCTGGCTCATCGCGTGAACAAAACTATGGATGGCGGGATCACTACTTCGCCGAAACTCTTCTCGTGGCAGAGTCGCAATGATGCGCCGGTCGCTGAGCATGGCCATTCGGTCGGCCACCATGAACGCACTCGCCATGTCATGGGTGACCACCAGAGACGTCACCTTTAGATCGTGCTGAATGCTCAGAATTAGTTCGTTGATCCGACGGGTATTGATCGGATCGAGACCGGTCGTTGGTTCATCATAGAGCAGGACTTCCGGGTCCGCCGCAATCGCTCTGGCAATCGCCACTCGCTTGCGCATTCCGCCCGATAGTTCGGAGGGACGCATCTCTTCAATTCCCGGCAGACCGACCTGCGCGAGCTTTTGCTGTACCCGACTTCGCAGCTCGGAATCGGACAGCTTGAAGTGTTCGCGGAGCGGATACGCAACGTTTTCTCCGACTGAGATCGAGTCGAACAGCGCGCCACCTTGAAACAGCATAGAGATCCGTCGCCGCACCGGTAGTAACTGAGTTTCACTGAGTGCGCACAGCTCCTGACCATCAAAGCGAATCGATCCGGAATCGGTGCGCAGTAGCCCGATCAGGAGCTTGAGCATCACACTCTTCCCACTACCCGATCCCCCCAGGATGGTCATCGTCTCACCTCGTCGCACCGAGAGAGTCAGATCATCAAAGATCGACTTACTCCCGAACGCTTTACGGACCTGGGAAAACTCGATCAGGGGCTGCTCATTTTCCGTACTCATAGTCCAAACCCCAGGAGCAGATTGGTGAGCACAAAGTCCACACAGAGCGTCACCAGCGACGTAATCACGACCGTCTCCGTCGTGGCGCGACCCACTCCTTCGGTGCCTCCAGAGGTACTCAGTCCTTTGTAACAAGCGATGACGCCAAGCAGGAATCCAAAGAACACGGTCTTCACCAGGCCGTGCATAAAATCCTCTAGCGTCACAGAGCGCAGCATCGACTCCAGAAACAGAGTCATGCCGACTCCTGAATCGAGCCGCGCAACCACCATCGCGCCAAACACGCCCAAGATATCCGCAAAGATGGTGAGTAGTGGTAGCGCCAGCGTCGTTGCCAGCACGCGTGGCACCACCAGTTTGCGCACCGGGTCTGCTCCCATGGCACGGATCGCATCCACTTGCTCGGTCACGCGCATCGAGCCCAGCTCTGCGGCGATTCCCGCGCCGACTCGACCGCCCACCATCAGCGCCGTCAGGGCCGGCCCCAGCTCGCGAACCAGAGACAGAGACACCACGCTTCCGACGTATTCCTTGACGCCAAAACGCGTCATCTGCACGGCGAACTGCACCGTCATGACCATGCTGGAAAAGGCTGCGGTCAGAATCGCAATGGTCAGGGACTGAATCCCCACCGTTTCAACTTGATGAACGAACTCCCGTCGCGCAAACGGACCCCGAAAACTACAGCGCATGGTCTCCGAAGCGAGCAGACTGACTCCTCCCACGGCGCGAAGGAAGCGTGCGACCAGAAGGACCAGCGCAAGCTGCCGAGGTGCCTTTGGTGCGTTGTCAGCCACCGCTATCTCCTGATCTCGCTCGAAAATCCGGCGACAAATGCATGGAAGTCGGGCTCACGCGAAGCAAACTGCTCTGGTCCAGCGATGAGCTGAAAATCGTACAGACAGCCATCCTTTTTCAGGACCACCAGCGACAGCTCAATCGGCACTCCATCGAGTTGTCCGGTCAGGTGGGTCCGTAGCGCCTCTCTGCCATCCAGCGAAAAGAGCGTGCGCGCAATTTCCTTCTGGGCGGTCACCCCGAACAGGAGATGATTGGTCAGAACATCAAGCGGTGCATCCCCTTGCAAGGGACACTCACCGTTTACGATCAACATCCCCCCCTGCGCGTGATGAAACGCGAGGTTGGCACCATGGGATCGACTGCGTGTCCAGCCTTCCGGCAACGTGCCCACGCGGTAGGCCACCGCGCCCTGACGAAACACCTGGCCGGAAAACGTACCCGAACCCACGCAGCCTGCAAGAAGCAGCGCCCACACCGATTCACGAAGCCGGAGCGGCAGCGCTCTAGGAATTTGCTCTGACCAACAGAAAGACATCTACCCGATCTCTATATCACACTACCACGGCCAACGGTCACTATTCTCCGTCGTAGTAATCGACCCGCTCGCTCTCGCGGAAGAAGCCGCCAAACGCTGCGTCGACCACCCGCATCCCCGGAGTCCGGCCTGCGGCCACTCCGAATTTGCCGGAATCAGGATACTGAAACACATCCGTATCGATCATCGTACTCACCGCCAAATAGCGCAGTTCCTCTGTACCAGTGTTGATGATCTGGTGCGCAACATCGGGACCGCCAGGAGGACAACAGATGATGTCGCCTGGCCCAATCTCATGCTCTTCCTTGCCCAACCGAATCAGGCCGTTCCCGTGCAGCACCAGGAACATCTCCTCATTGATGTGGTGGTTATGAAATGGAAACGCCCGCTTTCCCGGTGGAACCGCCGTGACATTATAACCAAGCTTTTTTGCGCCCAATCCCAAGCTCACAGGGGCCAGCTTGGCCTCGAACTTGTCGCCGTGTCGGATCTCACGGAGGAACTGAATCTGATTGATGTTCGCAATCGGTCTGCTCATGGGGATTCCTTTCGCCCTACAAACTGCCCGGCTTTGGTTGTCCGTACAAGACAGAATCGGTTGCTGTCGCAATTCTGCCCTCTTTCTTCGCCGGTAAACCGTTGTAGAATCAAGCGGCGAGTCTGTATGTCCGAGATCAAGACCAACCAGCAGGGAGCCCAGGATCGACGAGTGGCCGTCGCAACCATCTATGCGGCACTCTGTCATGCCGTGCTCTTTCGGCTGGGACACCCATCCCACCTGCTTCAGATCATGCCGGAGCAGTGGCGAGGCTCGCAGATTCAGCTCTCTGTTCGTGCGCTGTGGGCCGGCCTGCATCTGCTCATCTACGCGATCATTCCATGGATCATAGCCAAAGGAATGGGTGTGACCGGCACCCATATCGGGCTAACGACCGGTGCCATCTGGAAATCACGACGGCTGTTGATGGTGGTTGGAATCGCTGCGGTTCCGGTGGTCTTCCTGGTCTCCTTTGTGCCAGGTTTTTTGCGGGCCTATCCGATGTTCCGAATGCTGCGGATCGATTGGCCAAGCACCCTGGCCTGGCTGCTGCTGTTTGCGAACTATCTGTTTTCGATTGAGTTTTTCTTTCGCGGATTTTTGCCAGCCATGCTGACACCAGCGCTCGGAAGGTACTCTCTGTTTGTCGCGTTGATTCCTTATGTCGCGACGCATAGCTTCCTTCCCGAAGCACTCGGTGCGATTCCGGTGGGAATTCTGCTCGGTATGCTGCGCATGCAAACGGGCTCACTGTGGCCGGGATACCTGGCGCATCTTACGGTGGCGCTGGAAATCGAACTGATTGCCCTGCACCGGCAGGGGCTTTGGTAGAGACGCATAAGGAGCGACCTATGAAACGACTCGGCTTGGACATGGCCTTGTTTCGGATTCTGCTCATCGCAGTTCCATTTGGCTGCGGACAAAACACGTTCTATGAAGCCGCCCCAGGGGCACGCTGTAGCGATCGGCGATTCATTGCGGCGGGCACCCTGGGTGATGCTGGCTCTGCGAAAGATGGTGGCTTGTCACCAGATGGCGGAGCGATTTCTGATGGTGGCATTCCCGATGGCGGCAGCCAAGGTGCCTTCCTAGACTCTGCAGACTGCGCGAAAATGTGCGGTGACACCCTGACCTGTCAACAGACCGTAAGCGAAGAAGGTGTAGCGGGCATCACCTGCTTCTCTCAATGTGGCTACGCGGTCGGTTGTGGTCGTCGACCTGCAGAGCTGATTCCCTGCGAAGATCACGGCTCGGACGTACTGGCGCGTTACTTTGAACAGGCAGCCTATCTGGAAGCCGCTTCGGTGCATGCCTTCCATCGACTGGCTCGCGAACTTGCCGCACACCAGGCTCCGCAGTCCTTGGTCAGCGCAGCGCTCACCGCAGCCATACAGGAAGTTCGACATGCTCGGGTGATGTCACGGTTGGCCAAGCGTTTCGGCGGATCGGCCCCGGTTCCTCCGCCAGGACCGAAGCACATCCGTTCTCTGCTTGAGATCGCCGTTGATAACGTTCCAGACGGCTGTGTTCGGGAAACCTACG
>CALLYL010000348.1 GCA_937859535.1 uncultured Myxococcales bacterium | reverse complement strand
TTCCGATAGCGTCGGCAACTATGGGCAAGAACGAAGACCTTCCTCTCGCTGCGTTCGCGTCGATACTCGGTGCGGCGATTCGTTCACGAAGGACAGCGATGGGCCTTTCAACCAGCGCACTCGCCCGTCGTTCAAACGGCCAAATTACCCGATCGGCAATCGCACTGATCGAGGACGGGAAGGTCGATGCACGAATGGGTTCCCTTGCTGCACTTAGTGTCGCTCTCGACCACGACCTATTTGCTGTCGCCAGCCGACTGCTCGCTGAGTGCCAAGCTACGAACCCGCCCACCGACAAGTCTGAGAAGAAGCTGCTCGAATCTAAATAGAACCACGTCGCTATCCCGACGAGAAACTTCGTGCGCCAAGGACGCTTCGATGCGTCCGATCCAAAAAACTACTTGACTTCAAAAGACGATTCGAGGATCGTCCTGCCGGTTTTTCACACCTTTTCCCCCAACCCGTTTCGTTTTCGTTTCTCGACGGGACGGGGGCTGGCTTCACGTCACGGTGGACGATGCCCTTGCTATGGACGGCGTGCAGACCGCGAGCAATCTGCTCCGCAATTCGGCACGACCGCAGCGGAGGCAGTGCCCCTTTGGCAATCACCCCCTCGAGCGACTGGCCCTGGAGAAACTCCATGACCAGATAGGGGCGACCATCATCGAGCACACCGAAGTCGGTGATATCAACGATGTTTTCATGTCCGATGTGGCAAGCGCTCTTGGCTTCCAGCAGGAAGCGCTGCTGCATCATCGGGTCTTGCGCCTCGCGCAGCAGCTTGATCGCAAGCGGCTTATCGAGCACGGTGTGCTTGGCACGGTAAACAACGCCCATGCCTCCCGATGACAAAAACGACTCGATCAGGTAGCGCCCACCCAAGGTTGCACCGACGAGAGGATCCGGTGGGAGTTCAGTGGCTCCGCCCTTGGGACAGACATGCTGCTCCTTATAGCCATACACTTGCTGACAGGTGACGCAGACCCGGGTAACGCCCGTCGTTGGCGCTTCGGTCATACGGCACGTCGCGGAGCTTGGGCGTGCCAAGCAATCCGTCCTGGGTACATGGAGAGGTCAGAGCGCATTACCGGTAGAAGAACCCAGCTTTATGACACGCCATTTTGGCACACCAGTCAAGATGGACGGGCGTCCACCTCTACTTGGTACGTCCTTGGGAGCTATCCACGTCGCGATAGCGCTTGCGAAGGTCTGCCAACCTCTTGAGAAGCTCGTAGTTTTCGGAGCGAAACTCGGCCAAGTAGCGCCGTTCGCGACGACGGGCCACTTGGGCCTGCTGAAGCTCGGCCAGACGCTCAGCGAGCTGTTTGGCCGACGTGAACGCGCTCACCAGCGTCGTCACTCGTTGACCTTCGAGCCGATCGATCCGCCCTGGTTTGCCGCGAGAAGGAGGCAAATACAGCATGACCAGCGTCTCTGGTGACTGCGCCTGCAGCGAGCGAATCACGGTCCGGCTTGGAAGATCCGGCAAGGTTTCCTTGATCAAAGCCAAATCAAAGGTCTTCTCGGACACACGATCCAGTGCTTCACCACCGCTCACCACCGTGCTCAGCGAAAACGAACTGGACACAAGAGGTGACAAGGACTGCGTCAGCCAGCCGTCATCTTCCACGAGCAGCACGCTCACGTAGTCGTCCGTTGGTGAGGCAGGCGATCCCGAGCCGCGACCGCCACTGTTGAGCTGAGCTTTCAGCTCGCCAATTTTGCGTCCGCTATCGGTCAGCCGGTACAGCAGATCTTCGGACAAGATGCTGTAGTCGCGAAGCATTTGACTACGATCGGCTCGCTGCTTGGCATCCCGCAGCGCCGAGGTCACGCGTGGACCCAGGAGCCGCAGATCATCGGTGGCCCGACACACGATATCGATCGCCCCACGCCGTACGAGCTGAACCGCCGTCTCAAAGTTGGGCTCATCGAGAAGCGCAATCAGGTCCGAGCGGGGAGCCAATCGCCGCAGATCTGCCAGCAGAGCCAACACCTGCGACAATGGCAATGAGTCGACATCGATCAACACCACTGGGTAAGGTGTCTTGGCGACCCCCCCCCGTGCGGCGTCAGCGTCCGCCACCACGATGGAGTGGACCTCCGACTGCTGTAGTAGGTCTTGCAACTCGGCCTGTGTGTGCTGCCTCAGCGAGACAATCAGCGCCGAATCAGACACTGTCGACGACTGCTTTTCGTCTCCCGTCTTCCCCATGTTGGGCCCCCGGCACAGCGCCGCTAACAAGGCTGTGTTGCTCCATTATCAGCTCAATCCTTGGCTGCTTGGTATCTCAAAATCAGCAAGAACTGCGGGAACGTCAGCGGTGACTACCTGCGAATACAAACGGGAACCGGAATGTACGGAGTGGACCCACCGGCCTTGGAAATCGCCACTCTGTAAGCCGCTGTGACAAACATGTACCCAGTATCGGCAGGCCCAGTGAATCGCTTAGTACCGCCACACGCTGCGCGTAGCCGTCCTCGCTTAGCTCAAACAGCAACTCAACCCGACCAGTCGGTGGTTCACCGCTGAGTCCGCGAATGGCTCGTTCATAACAGGCCCGAACCTGCGCAGAATAAGTAGTCGCGACAAACTCGATGTTAGCCAGATCCTGTTGCCATGCGGCACGCTCGGCCCCACGCAACTGCCCGGCTGCATCCGAGGCGGTCGAAGCCACCGCAGCCGCACCACCAGGCTGCGGCAGTGCTGCCATTGGTGTTGGAGCGGCTTCGGCGGTCAGGGTTGCAGGTGTCGCAGGATTGCTCGCAACACCACCGGGACTTTGAGTTGCCCCGCCACTCTGCCCGACGCTTTGATTGGGTGCAGCGCAGGTCACCGCCGTGGGCGCTTGGCTCATCTTCCCGGAGGCCCGAGTCGCCCGAAGCGGCTCGGTGCGCGGTGCCGTCATCGGAGAAGCCATCGGTGCCGGAGGGGGCGCTTGGCGATCCGGGAGTATCCACACCACAGCCATCGCCACCAATCCCGCCAACAACAGCCAGAGCAACCCAAACAATGCCGTACGCAGGTAGCCCACCGAGGCCTTGGTCCGGGCCGGACGA
>CALLYL010000347.1 GCA_937859535.1 uncultured Myxococcales bacterium | reverse complement strand
AGTTGATCGAATTTCGATGCGCCCAGACACCAACCGGCCGGAATTTTGGTCCGGCCAATTTTGGACGCGATGGGTTTTTTTACAGCGAATTTGAACCAAATGTGGGGTCTGAGACGCCAAAACCGGCTCCGTTCAATTGGGATGGTCAATATGGGTTTGATGATTGACCAGACAACAAAGTGCTTGCTTGCGGGAACAAACAAATGTTTGCTTGAACAACAAAATACGGGATCTGCCAAGCAAATGATTGACTCGCAACAGTGGAGAAGATTGACCATTTCCGTTGGTATCGTGAACCAAGTCGTGCAAGCTGCGCTGCGTGATCAGTGCGGCCTGCTACTCAGCGAATTCGAGTTGCTCGGGGTTCTTCTAGACAGCAAAGAGCGGTCACTTCGGATGGGAGAACTGCGTGATTTGTTGCTGATGACGCCGAGTGGACTGACGCGAGTGGTGGATCGACTGGTACAGCGGAAATTGCTCAAGAGAGCCGCTGTCACCGTCGATAAACGAGGTTCAGCGATTGCGCTCTTACCACGCGGACTGGCCAGTTATTTGCGGGCCAAGGATGTCTGTGATCAGACGCTTCGCTCGGTGTTGGCAGACAAGTTGTCGGCTTCGCAGCAGCGCACCTTGGTACAGGCGCTGGGGCCGCTTTCCTTTGGTTAGCGGAACGATTGACTGCGAGCGAAGCAACCACGATCCGAGTCAGCTGGGAAACGCTACGCTGATGCAGTCTGCGGTGCAGTTGCTATCGTTCTTGGGGGTTTTGCTGTAGGTCGCGGACGGAATCAGCGAGCGGATGCTCGTGGGCCCAATGCCGTCGACCGTGAGATCGTAGGAATCGCCGTCTTTCAGTATCTCGGGCCGACCAACGACATGCACCAGCAGCGCCCCGCTGGCGGTGTTGAGGGCTATCTCGACAGAGAGCGGTCCAACGATGCGACCGACATACTGAGTGGGGCTGCTTCCCGGCACGAGTTGGGTCTGGGCACAGACGCTGTTGCGACAGACTCTGAACTTGATGGCCAGCGGATCGCTGCTGCCAAGAGAAACGGTGTGCAGGTAGACCGCGCCGCTTAAGCAACCGCTCGGGATGCAGATTACTCCGACGGCAGTTCCCGATGGAGAGACGGCCCCGCTACTGCCGCATCCGGACCCACTCAGGCACAGGAGTCCGCTGCCAAAGACACAGAACAGAGTCTGTGCAACGGCGCGAGACAGACTGCTCACGGACTGCCCACAGAGCGCGACACGCGATGGAGTGCATAGCCGATGAGCATCACCAGTGAACCAGCCAGGGGAAAGGTGTGAATGACGCCAAAGCGGCGCAGGAGGATCATGGCCGCCCCACTGATGAGCAGGACGATGCCGAGGGTGGATAGCGCGGTCCGCATCTGAATCACGGTTGATAGGTGAAGCGCAGCTCGAAGTCGCAGATGAAGAAGGTGTCTCCTTCATCAATGCGCTTGTTGTCGATGCGCATGCCTTTGTACTCGATTCCGTTGGTCGATCCGAGATCCTTAATATAGTAGATCCCATTGCGACGGAGCACTACGGCGTGTTGGCGGGAGATGTTGCCGTCTTTGATCGCTAGATCGGCGGTCTTGCTGCCCCGTCCTATCACAAATTGATCTTTGTCGATGAGGACGCGCTGGCCTTGAAAAAGCAGAAACAGAGGGGGCGCGGGACTCTCTGTTCCAGTTCCGCCCCAGCCAGGAGTTCCCGTCGGTGGTGTCGCTGGTCCTGCCACAGGTGGTGGCGGTGGCAGCGCGTTGGCCCTGGGCATCGTTCCGAAGTTCTGACGTGGAACAGGGGGCAAATATCCCATGTTGGTTGCTGGCGTTGGACGCTCCACCGTTCCTGATGGGGAAGGAGTCGTCGATGGTGGGCGCTCTGGTCGCTCGGTTCGCAGACCAGAGGGAGTGGCGGTGTTACCCGTACTCGGTCCTGCGGTCGAAATCTGCGAGCCCGAACCGCCTCCCGATGGAACCTGGTAGTTCTTCGAGCGGGCATAGATCCGCATCGCTTCATTGACGAGGTAGTCGACCGAGCAGTCGAAGTCGGCGGCCATTGCCTCGAACGTCTCCCAAAGGGCGTCGCGGCAGTAGAAGTGGCGCATCGTCTTCTTGCTCTGGTCCATTGCGGTTACCTCGTCCTCACACCTTACTGCGATCGCCCGGTCACAAGGCTGCACACAAGCGAACTAGTGAGGCCACATAGCATGGCCGGTAGCCTAACCGTGCGGATCACAAAGGTCAAGGTAGCCCCCGAGAGTCAGGCGAGAGTCGAGCGAGAGTCACGGCGTGCTAGGCAACGATTTTGAGGTCGTTTCCGTCGCAATTCCCTCAACAAATTGGCGCTTTACGGGTGACCTGTGATAACAAGCGGCGTCATTTTAGGAGCCCTCAGGATGCACCAAGCTACTTCGCCAAGACGGACGCTTCACCCTACGGCATGGGCAACGGCATGGGCGACGCCACGGGCCTGGGCCTACCTGCTGCCGGTGGGAGTGCTCGCGTTTGCTGCGCCGGCGTTCGGCAGCGACTTTGTGGATACGCGCCTCAACGTGACGCTGACCAATGAGAACGTGTTGGCGGCTCCCGGTGAGACCAATCCTCCGGTTCCGGGCTGGCGCTTCGATCGTCCGAACCAGCTCGGCGTGCTCTTCTTCGATAACTACGACACGCGCTTTACCGGCTACGAGAGCTTGACGCACATTGTGCTTTACAAAGCGGTGCAGCGTCAGCGCTGGGAAGCCGAAGCAGCCTACGTCCTGCGTCTGCTCCAGTTTTCCGATGTGAACCTGTCGTCGATCGACGATGGTAGCTACATCAAGGTCAACTACTACTTCGATCCGACGCGAACCAAGCAGACCAACCTATCGGTGACGGCGTTCCCGCTAAACTCCGACCGCATGCGCCTTGGTTATTCGTGGCGTCTGTCGTGGGGTGGTTCGCCGATCTTCTTCAAGGCCAATCCTGACGTTCCGACCAACTTGAACCCGCCACCGACGCCGCCGGTTCCGGGCTTGCGCGTGCAGATTGCCGACGACAGGTGGTA
>CALLYL010000346.1 GCA_937859535.1 uncultured Myxococcales bacterium | reverse complement strand
GAGGTCGATGGCGGGTGCGTGTTCCAGTGCGGTCCGATGGGGGGGCGGGGGACGGCACTGGGCGACTGGTAGGACTGCGAAAGTGGCGCGAGCCGCATCATTCCCAAAAAGGAAGTCCTGGTGCTCAAGCGACGTGATGGTCAAGGCCACATCAAGGTTCAAATCACCAGCTATTACAAAGGAACCACCAGCGCCAACTACAGCCTGAGCTGGAGCTATCTGCCATGAAACGAGGGGCGGTGCTCCTACTCGGACTCTGTTTTGCATGCGGAGGCGAAGCCGAGCCGGAGCTCTTCGATCGAGTCTCAGTGCTGCAACAGCAGATCCGTCCCACCGACGGTGTAGGCTGGAACGGAAACGGCTTTGGCATTCCTGCCCAAGTCTACGATCCACCCGGTGGACACTTCCGCGTCTACTACGTCACGACAGGCGAAAACGCTGTCGATCTCACGGACATCGCTCCCAAAGATGGCGTTCCGGACTTCGTGGCACAAGTGGGAAGTGCTGCGGAAGACACCTATCAAAGTACGGTGGTACAGCGCGGATTCCGCCCGCCGCTCGATGACAGTGTGTATCACGATCGACCGGACTTCGGTGGCGATGGCCGCTTTGACATTTATCTGCGCTGGGCCGGCAAAGGTAGCGATGGATACCGGGTCACCGAGGCTTGCACCGACGGAAGTGATGGCAAAAGTCCTGGCCGCTGCGCGGGCTACTTTGTGATGAATCCCAACTACAAAGGAAGCTCGTATCCGAGCGAACTCGAGGGCATCCGCGTCCTCACCAGCCATGAGTTGTTCCATAGCATCCAAGATGCCTATGGTACGGGTCAGTGGCGAACGTTCAGCGAAGGCAGCGCGGTCTGGAATGAACTTCAGGTATTTCCAGATAGCCCGGGCACCTGGAAGGACTACCTAGGATTTCTGCCCGCACTGTTTCGGGAACCAGAGCGTCCGTTCGATAAGAGCATGGGCTCTGGACCGGCAGCCTCCTATGCGTATGGAACGGCGGCGTTTATCGAGTATCTGTCCGAGCGTTTCGGACCTTTGCTGATTCGCCAAATCTGGGAGGGTTGCGAGCAGCCACCAGCATCGGAAGTTCCGCTGTTTTTGGATGTCATCGATGCCGAGCTAAAGAAGCGACACCGCAGCTCACTTCAATCAGCGTGGACTGAGTTTACCCGCTGGAACCTCCTCACCGCCGAACGTGCCACTCCTGATCGCGGCTACCGACGCGCCAGCGAGTATCCCAGCGTACGTTTTGAGCCCGAACGAACCGAGATCGATCAAACCACCACGGTCGAGGTCAACGGACTGTCTGCACGCTACCTGAAACTGCGCCCTTCCCTGTCCGTTCCGACTCCGGTTCGCATCACCGTAAGCGATCCAGCCAGCGAGACAGCGACGGCAGCCGCAGTCATTTTCACGGCCAGTGGCAGAACCTCGGACCTCACCGAGATCCAGCAAGGCACGACCCTCACCCTCTCCCCTGGTGATTCGCTGCTGGTGGTCATCACTGGCGCTGTCCGAGGCGCCCGGGCCCGCATGGTCCAGGTAAACAGCCAGGCCGTCCCGCCAGTCGTAGATCCAGAGTCACCGGATCTACAACCCAAGGGCTGTGGATTTGCGGCCCAGCAAGTCCCGGTAGGTCCACTGGGAGCTCTCGGTGTACTGCTGCTCCTCGGTGTGGCGGCTCAACGACGACGAAGATGATTCTGTGATTGTACTCTCTGCCCCCGCCGTGATACAGCGCGCAGGTGGTCCCCTGGAGGAGTCTGCTGGTGAAAAATCACACGTTCCGATGGGTTCTCCTTGCTGCAGTAATGGTCCAAAGTGGCGCGGCGCTCGCCAAACCACCAGCGGGCGGGGTGTTCTGTCAGAAATACCCAACCGCGCAAGAGTGCAGCGGGCGTCAGCCATCCTGCACGTACTGTCACATTGCGCCTCCCCAGCGCAACGCGTACGGCACCGCGCTGTCGCAACAGCTCGCGGTGGGAATGCCACGTCCGCTCTCGGATGCGGACTTCGCGGCGGCACTGCCGAGCGCACTCGCTGCCATCGAAGGACAGGACGCCGATGGCGATGGCACGTCCAATCTGGTCGAGATCCAACAAGGAACGCTGCCCGGGGATCCCAACAGCAAGCCGAGCGTTTCGGCCTGCCAAGGCAAAGACAACCCGCAGTATTCCGTCTGTCATTACGATCTACGTTACGCGTACAAAAAACTGCTGCTCGACTTCTGCGGAGCGTCTCCTTCCTTCGCCCAAGTCAGCGCGTTGATGGCACGGCCAAGTGATGCCGATCGCCAGGCGTTCCTCGACACCGAGATCGACCGCTGCACCCAGACAGAGTTCTGGAGAGGCAAAAACGGTCAGCTCTGGAAGTTGGCACATCCGAAAGTCCGTCCGGTCGGTTCGCTCAAAGATGGCGAAGACAAAGGCGGGGTTCCGCTCGCCGACTACTACGATGACTACGCACTGTTTGCGTACACCCAGACCGACGATCACGATGCGCGAGAAGTCCTGACGGCCGACTACTTTGTGAAG
>CALLYL010000345.1 GCA_937859535.1 uncultured Myxococcales bacterium | reverse complement strand
AGCGAGCCGTCGCTGTCGTCTGTTGCTTTGCCATCCGTCGGTGTACACGAGCTGAAACCGTGTCAGGAATTGCTAAATCCTACGGAGCACAGGCGCGCACTGTCAAGCATCGACAAGGAGTTGTCGCGGCGTTCACGGGCCAGGTGTGAACAGTCGTTCATGTTCTGCCTCGTGAAAAGGCGTCTCCGTGGGGAAAATTGGATGGGCCGTTTGTGGCCCGCTGCTTGCTGTTTCTTGGGGTAAGCAACCGCCTCACTGGCTACTTCACTGGGAGAACAACCCGATGCGCACCCTAGTCGCTGCCGCCCTGACCACCGCTACGCTGCTCTGTGCGTCCCCTCAAAGCGCCGAGGCGCAGGTTTTGTGGCGTCCTTGGTTTCGGCCGCGTGTGGTGTTCATGCCACCTCGCGTGATCCTTCCCGTCGCTGCGCCGCCCGTGATGATGGGGCCGCAGGTCTACGTCCAGCAGTACCCGCAGACCTATTACTATCCGCCGCCGCCGCCACCGGTGTACGTGCAACCCGCGCCGCCCCAGCAGGTGTACGTACAGCCCGCGCCCCAACCGGTCTACGAGCAGCCTGCCCAGCCTGCTCCGATGCAATATGCGCCGCTGCCGCCGCCACCGGTGTACATGCAGCCGCCACCACCGGTCCCGGTCTATGCCCAGCCTGCGCCGGTATACGCGCCGCCGGTCCAAGTTCAGCAGTCGGTGCCGCCACCGGCCCCGGTTAACACGGTCGTGGTTCCGCAGCGTCCGCCCCAGCCACAGTGGAAGTCGCGCTTCGGCATCGGAGTTCGCTTCGTTGGCGCAGTGAGCACGGAAAACCAGGAGTTTGCCGATCGCTTTACGCAGCTTGGGCTTGGTGGAGAGCTGCTGTATCGCGCCAGTCGACGGATCGTGCTCGAGCTGGGTGGTGAGTATCAAAAGCGCATGAACAATGGCTTCGAGCGTTACGACGTGCCCGTGACGCTGGGCATGCGGCTCCACATCGGCGCGCCGGACTGGGTGGTTTCGCCGTATTTCGTTGGTGCCGTGGGTGGCACGTACTCGAAGCTCGATTACGTGCGGAGCCAGGACAAGGCGTGGTTCCTCGATGGTCAGCTCGGTGGCGGACTGGAGCTGCGGCTTGGTCAGCACTTCGTTCTCAATGCCGATCTGCGAGGCGATGGTCGCTACCGGCTAAACGATCCAGATGCGACCACGCAGTCGACGCTGAAGGTCAATGGCACGGTCCTAAACCCGATGAGCAACCAGTACGGACTTCAAGCGCGTCTCGGCGCGGCAGTCTATTTCTAGGAATTTCCCACCAACTACCGACCAACTACCGACTCCGTCGCCTGAAGCGGCGGGGTTGGTTAGCTTCGCGGCGAGCTGCACTGCAGCAGCGAGGCTACCGTCTTCGTCGAATCCTCGACGGGAATCATGCACACTTTGTAGTTCACGGCCGTTGGACAAGAAGCGGTGCCCGACACTTTGCAACCGCGCTTTTCGCAGTCCTTGCGGGCGTTGAAGGTGTCCGAGCCGGAGTAGCGACAGTAGTTCTTGCACTGCTCGCTGCTACCGCTGCCGCAGATGTAACAGCCATCAGCACGGGCGCTTGCGACGGAGAACAAGGGTATGAGCGCGACGGTGAATAGTGCGAGACGGAGAATTGCGTTCATGTTGGACCTCCAGATGAGTGTGGGCACACCCCGATCTTTGACGGTTCGACAGCGCATGTCCTTACCCACTTTTTTCGATCAGCTTGCCGGCCTTTTTCCAGCCCATGAGTCCTACTGGTAGGACAAACACGTTCTTGTAACCAAGCTTGATGGCGCTCACGGCACCAATGTGACAGGCGTGTCAATGCTCGTTGTAACAGTAGAAGACCAGCGAGGTGTCCTTGTCAGCGGGCAGATCGGTCGGCTTGATGTCGTCGTACTGGACCCAGGTGGCACCGGGTAGGTGGCCTTCCTTCCAGGTGTCGAGGCCGTTGTTGTCAAACACAGCCAGCTTGAGCCTGCCAGCCTTCGCATCGGCCATCTTGGCCGCTAGTTCATCCACGGTGAGCCGACCAAAGGCTTCCTTGGCTTCAATCGGGCTGACCGCCTTCGCAGGGATGCTAGCCGCTGGGCCGGTGTGGTCGTTTTTTTGACAGCCGCCTACGACGAGCAGGCCTACAAATCCGCAGAGCAACGTGGCATGTCGATTGTGCATCGGTGACTCCATGGGGAATGCTGCTTACGGGGGCAGCGGCACGCTCTGACACGAACCGCCGTGACGAGGCACTGTGCCTGCGTAAATCGATCCCGAAAACAAGTATGGATACTCTTTATCGTAGCGGGCGGGTTCGTCTCCGAGAAGGTGCAATAGGTGTTTCGGGGTGACGCGTGCTTCGACCCGGTACGCTCCGGCGCCGCGCAGCGACGTATCGAAGGTTAGCCCGGCACCTTGTTGAAGTTGCTGGGCGGTGAGTTTTTGCTCGCTGACGACCTCTGCCTGCGTACTGCCCGCCGCGACGAACAGGAGGCGTAGCGTCTCCACCACTTCGTCCGTCCCATATCCTACGGGGAGAGGCTGCGGGGCGCGTACGACCAGCTTTGCACCTGGCTCGATGGCATCACCAATCTCGGCGCGGCTGCCATCCTTCTTTTCGGCAGAGAAGTCGAAGCCGGTCGGTGGGCCGATGGCCTCGAAGACGCCGAAGCCTCGACCCTTTTGCAGAGCCGCCGACAGATCGCTCGGCAGGAGTGGTTTGCCTGCCTGAACCAGCAAGTAGTTGGCAAACCAGCGCATCAATCGTCGATACGAATCACCGCGCTCGCCATCAGCCATCGCGGTTTTGAAGGTGTTTTCGTGGATGTCCGAGCCAAACGTCGGTGCCAGTCGATAGCCCGCGCCGAGCAGCGAGTTGTAGTAGAGCCGCTCTTTGCTGTTGTCTTCGAGAAAACCCAGCAGCGCGAGGTCTGGTTCGGGCCCACCTTGTTCCACCGGACGGGCTTCCAGCCAAGGTGCCACGCCTGCAAAGGCCGCCAGCCCATCAAGTCCGAGATAGTTTTCGCGAATCTTTGGGTCGAGGTTGGCGTGTAAGTTGTAGACCTCCATCCCATCGAGACCCGCCG
>CALLYL010000344.1 GCA_937859535.1 uncultured Myxococcales bacterium | reverse complement strand
GGTGCGGACGGACCTTCCGGCGGTGCTGAAGCTGGAAGAGGTCAGGGCCAAGAGCTACGTCGCCACCGGCCTGCGCGTGGGCCAGGCCAAGCTGTTTGCCTACAACGACAGCGGCGATGTCGATCGAATCACGGTGTCCGTCGAGGAAGTGCAACAAATCGCCTACAACGAAATTTCGTCAGCGGCCGGGACGTTCAAGCTGCAACCGACCGGCGATCTCGACGCGACGATGGTGCTTCGCAACGACATCAAGAGCTTCAACTTGTACTTTGCGCAGCTTGATGGCTCGTTGCAAAAGATGATGGGACGGGAATCGTTCACGTTCACCAGCGATCCCGGACTGACGTTTCAAGCGGGGAAGGAAAAGCCGGACACGCTGGAGTTTCACTATCTGCGGCCCAAGCCCGGCGTCTACACGCTGCTTATCAACGCCAAGAGTGGACCGGGCCGCTTCAAGCTTCAGATCACGGCCAACTAGCGGCGACGGCGACGCAGAGCGACTGCAAACAGCCCCAGGCCAGCGAACAATCCCCAGGCCATCGATCCATTTTGCGCGGGGGCGAAGCGGCAGGCGCAGCCGGTTTCGACCGTGCCACCATCAATCAAGCCACCATCGGCATCGGTCCCACCACCGCCACCACCGTTGTCGGGAGGCAGGTCGGTACATGCTCCCATCTTGCAGGTCTGGCCGGACGGGCAGACTGCGCCGATGCACGGATCCACGCACGCACCACCGGAGCAGACATCGCCCACGCCACATGACTTGCTCAAGCAGCCGGGATCGACGCACTTGCCCGAAGAGCTCTGGCAAGTCAGACCGGCGGCGCAGGGCAGACAGTCGCAGGTCGCAACGCACGCTCCCGCCTGACAGACCTTGCCCGAACCGCAGGTGACACCGACGCACGGATCGACGCACAGGCCGCCCGAGCAGATATACGGCGAGGGGCACTTGATGCCATCGCACGGACTGACGCAGTTGCCAGCGCGACACACTTGGTTGGCCGCGCAGGTCTTGCCAATGCAGGCGGTGTCGATGCAACGACCGAGCTGGCAGTCCTGACCGAGTGGGCAGAGCGCCTCGCTGCCACACGGATCGGCACAGCGACCCTTGGAACAGAGCTGGCCAATCGGGCACTGCGCGCCATCGTCGACCTGGCCGTTGCAGTCGTTGTCAATGCCGTCGCAGTTTTCCTTGTTGACGTTCGGCTTGACGACGTTCTTGCAGAAAATCTTGCCCTGCGCGTCGCACTCGGTGACGCCAATCTGGCAAGCGCCCTGCTGGGTAGTATCGGTGCAAGGCTGGCCCGCTCCGACGCAGGCAACGCCGGTGAAGCGGAACAAAAAGTCCTCGTAGTCGAGGTCGTTGCCGTTGACGCCCGCGTTGCCGGCCGCGTTCAGGAAGTCGAGATCCTCAAAGCCTAGGTAGAAGGTATTGGCGAGCAGCTTGGACTTGTAGGTCAGCGTCGAATACCAAGGTCCAGGGACCGAGCACAGCGTGCAGTTGGTGCTAAAGCGATGCTCGGTGTAGTGGTACTGCGTGGCGTTGCCGGTACCCGTTCCGTTTGGGTTTGGCACCAGCGCAAAGCCGATGAGTCCGCCCTTGTACGCCGGGCTCGATCGAATCGATGCCGCCGTCAGGTCCAGCATGTTGGCCGGTGGGAGGCCCGCCGAAAACGGAAACAGAATCTGGATGTCGCTATTGGCAGCCGCCGTGTTCAGGCCCGCGCCGGTGTTGATCGGAACGTACTTGGGCGGGTTCGAGTTGGCTCGCGTATCGTCGATGTTGTACCAGCCGATGGCAAAGTTGGCCCCACCGCCCTTGGCCACATAACGACCCGAGAAATCACACAGGGGTGAAAACTTCTGCGGCTCGATCTGAGCATCGGTCTGCTCGTTGATCATCTCGTTGAGGTTGTTGTTGTTCGCCGAGCCGTTCAGATACCCCTGAAGCCGACCCGTGAGCGGTACCACCTGCCCATTGGGCTGGGTAATCACCGCCTGCGCCGGACCGGACAAAAACAGGAAACACCCGAGCACAGCGAGACTCAAAGACCGAACCACGGAGAACGGATGCATAGTCTTAACCCCCTTTGCTGCGATAAGCAGACTTAGGGCGATTGTACCCTGGGAGCTTCCTTCAAAACGAGCAGGCCGGTCGGGCACCCCAAAGTGGGACAGGAGAGCTTCCAAACGACCGTGATATATTCGGGCACATGTCTTCCCAGAATGACTCTGCATCCAGGCGCGTTCGCAGCCTATTCCTCGATTATTTCCGTCGGCAAGGCCATGAGGTCGTCCGCTCTTCGCCACTTGTGCCATCCGACCCGACACTGCTGTTTACCAATGCCGGAATGGTCCAGTTCAAGGACGTCTTCACCGGCCAAAAAGCGCTCGATTACAAGCGCGCCGCGACGTCACAAAAGTGCGTCCGAGCCGGTGGCAAGCACAACGACCTCGACAACGTCGGTCGCACCGCTCGTCACCACACCTTCTTCGAGATGCTCGGCAACTTCTCGTTTGGCGACTACTTCAAGACCGACGCCATCGCCTTTGCGTGGGAGTTCCTGGTCAAAGAGCTAGCGCTCGATCCGCAGCGGATGTGCATCTCGGTGTTCGCCGGGGACGCTGGACTCAAGCTCGGTCCCGATGACGAAGCGCGTGAGCTGTGGCGCAAGGTGTCGGGGTACGGAGACGACCGCATCTTCGGCCTGGGCATGAAGGACAACTTTTGGATGATGGGCGATACCGGGCCGCAGGGTCCATGCTCGGAAATCCACTACTGGCTGGGGGACCAGGCCGCCGACCTGTCGCGCTTTGGGGATGAGCCCCTCGCCGATGGCAGTGGCTGGGTCGAAATTTGGAACCTGGTGTTCATGCAGTTCGAGCGGCCAACCAAAGATGCGCCGCTGCGTCCCCTGCCCCGCCCGAGCATCGACACCGGTGCGGGACTGGAGCGAGTAACTGCGGTGGCGATGGGTCAGCGCTCGAACTACGACACCGACCTGTTCATCCCGCTGCTTGAAACGGTGGCCAGCGCTTGTGGTCGAGCCTACCGCCGCACGGATAGCGATGATGATGTGGGCATGCGTGTCCTGGCCGATCACAGTCGCGCCGCAGCGAACCTGATCGCCGATGGCGTGCTGCCATCCAACCTGTCACGGGGCTACGTGCTGCGCAGCATCATGCGCCGAGCCATCCGCTTTGCTGTTCGCCTGGGACTGCCCGCCGGGTTCTTCGCCAAGCTGTGTCATCAAGTGACCGACATGCTGGGCGACATCTATCCCGAGCTACGCAAAGCCCAGCGACTCATCGAAAAAGCCGTCAACGCCGAAGACGAGGGCTTCCGCAGCACCATCGATCGCGGACTGCGCCTGATCAGCGAATCCGCGATGTCGGCCAGCACGAGCGGCAGCAAGCTCCTGCCGGGCAAGGTCGCGTTCCAGCTTCATGACACCTACGGCTTTCCGCTCGACTTGACCCAGGTTATCGGTCGCGAGCAAGGATTCGAAGTCGACGAGTCAGGCTTTGCCGAAGAGATGCGCAAGCAGCGGGAGCGAAGCAAGTTCGCGGGCTCGGGCGACCATGCAGTGTCTTCGGCCTATCACTCGCTGCGGGCCGCTCATGGCGGTACCACGTTCCTCGGCTACGGGGCCGGTCGGGATGGGGAGCAAGCGACGGGCCGAATCCTGGCGCTGATTGTCGGTGGAGTCAGCGTCGATGCTGCCGCAGCCGGGGAAGAAGTCGAGATCCTGACCGACCGCACCCCATTTTATGGCCGCTCCGGCGGTCAGACCGGGGACACGGGCCGCATCCTCAAGCACAGCAGCGGCGAGGTGACGAGCGAGGTCGAGGTGCTCGACGCATGGAAGCCGGTACCAGAGCTCATCGTTGAGAAGTCTCGCGTCCTATCCGGCAGCTTGTTTGTCGGCGATGAGGTGACCCTGCAAGTACACGGCGACCGCCGCGATAGCACCCGCCGCAATCACTCGGCGACGCACCTTCTGCACCATGCGCTGCGCGAAGTCCTGGGCGAGCACGTCACCCAAAAAGGCAGCTACGTCGGACCGGACAAGCTGACCTTCGACTTTTCGCACTTCTCACCCCTGTCCGCAGAAGAACTCCAGCGGGTCGAGCGCAAGGTGAACGCCGCCGTTCGTCGCAACGCCGCCGCCGTCATCGAAGAGTGCAGCTTTGACCAGGCGCAGAAGCGCGGCGCGATGGCGCTGTTTGGGGAAAAGTACGGGGACCGCGTGCGGGTGATGCAGCTTGGCGAATCGGTCGAGCTATGCGGCGGCACCCACGTCTCCCGAGCTGGCGATATTGGTCTGTTCAAGGTCACCTCCGAGACCGGCATCGCCAAAGGCATTCGCCGGATCGAAGCGCTGACCGCCGAAGCCGCCGAAGAATACTTCGCGGTCCGCGAGGCAGAGTTGCTCGCCGTAGCCGATACCCTCCGAGCCAGTCCGCTCGAGGTGAGCGAGCGCGTGACCAAGCTGCTCGATGAAGTGAAAAGTCGTGACCGCGAGATCCTGACCCTGCAAAAGAAGCTGGCGTCGGCCTCCAGCGCGGGCCTGTATTCTGAAGAGCAAGACATTGGCGGCCTGCACGTCGTGGCGCGTCGCTTGGAAGTCGCGGATGCCAAGGCCCTGCGTGAGCTGGCCGAGTCCCTGGTCGGCGATGGCAAAGCGCAGGTCGTGGCCCTCGGCAGCGCTGATGGAGACAAGGTGTCCCTGGTGGTCGCGGTGGCCAAGGCGCACACCGGCAAGCTGCAAGCGGGCAAGCTGGTGTCGGCGCTGGCCGTGCAAGTGGGCGGCAAAGGCGGCGGCAAGCCCGAGGTTGCGCAGGCCGGTGGCAGCGATCCGAGCAAGCTCGATGACGCGCTGCGCTCGCTGTTTGCACAAGTCTCCGCAGTCGGGTAACGCCCCCGTACAATTGAGCCCATGTGTGGCATAGCTGGTCTCGTCGCGCCGCTTTCGCGGTCAGAGCGTGAAGCGGTCTGCGCGGCGATGACGGGTGCGCTCGCCCACCGAGGCCCAGACGGCCATGGTCTGTGGAGTGCACCGCTCGATCCGCACCATCCGCTGGGGCCGGGTCTCAGCCTCGGTCATCGGCGGCTAGCGATTGTCGATAGAACGCCGGGAGGTGCCCAACCGATGCGTCGCGGGGCGCTGGCGCTGTCGTGGAACGGCGAGGTCTACAACCACCGGGTCTTGCGCCAGCAGCTCCTCTCCGATGGTGCGCCGATCACCACCGACTCGGATACCGAGGTGCTGCTCACGCTCATCGAGCGTCATGGACCGGTGGCGGCGCTAACCGCCGTCGAAGGGCCGCTGGCGATGATCCTGTGGAATGGGCGCGAGCAGACGCTTCAGCTCGCCCGCGATCGTTTCGGCAAAAAGCAGCTCTACTACCTTCAGCAGCGCGAGATCCTGCTGATTGCCTCGGAGCCGAAGGCGATTGTGGTGGGCGCGCAGCGGCTCGGCCTGCACCTGTCGGTGGATCGCGGCACGCTGGCTCGCTACTTAGCCGATGCCGAGCAGGAAGCGGCCGATGCCACGTTCTTTGCCCAGTTGAGGCGCGTCGCCCCGGCTGAGCTGCTGACCTTTCGACTGTCGCAAGCGCCTCATCCGATTCAAAGGCCCGAGCGGCAGCGCTACTACGAGCTTCGACCGGACCCAGCCCCACCCAGGGATCGCGGTGCCTTCTTGGAAGAGTTTCGGCGGAGGCTGTCGCGAGCGCTCACGCTACGGCTCGACTGCGAGGTGCCGGTGGGCGCGCTGCTATCCGGAGGCATGGATAGCTCGTCCCTGGTCTGTCTGGCGCATCGGCTGGGCCAGCGCCTGCCGACGTTTTCGGCGGTCCATCAGCCCGGCGATCCCTGCGATGAGAGCGCCTATATCCAAGCCGTTATCGAGGCGACGCAGTGTGATAACCAGCGGGTGGTGCCCGAGACCAAGCTGACCAGCGACGCTTTCCTCCACTTCGTCTATCAGCAGGATGAGCCGACCGGCGGGGCCAGCGTCTTTGCCCAAGCGTGCGTGTTCCGACTCATTCGGGCCCATGGACTCAAGGTCGTGATTTCAGGTCAGGGTGCCGATGAAGCGCTCACCGGCTACGGGGGATCGCTGCCCTGGCTGCTCGCGGAACATCTGCGTCGAGGCAAACTACAGACGCTGCGGCACGAGCTGGCCAGCCATCCCCAGACCGCTTCGCATAGGCTGCGCTCGATCGCAAAGGCTGGTTGGTTGGCGCTGCGCCACGCCCTACCCTCGCCCGTATCGTCCGCGCTGCTCGGCATCAAATGGCAGCGAGCCTTTCGGAACGCGCCGCTCTTTCGACTGGAATCGCTTGGGGTGCCGCCACTTGCGCCCAGTGGACCGCTCGTGGACGAGTTTGAGGACCGCTCGCTGCTCCACGGCTACCTATATCGCTTGCTCAGCGGCTCCTCGCTGCTCGCCATCTTGCGCACCGAGGATCGCAGCAGCATGGCGATTGGCGTCGAAGCCCGTGCGCCGTTCCTAGATCATCACCTGGTCGAGCTGTGTATGGCCTGCCCACCCGAGTGGCTGCTCCACGATGGCCGAACCAAAGCGCTGCTCCGTGACAGCCTGGGTGACGTTCTGCCGCCCGCAATCCGCGACCGCCGCGACAAGATTGGCTTTGCCGCCCCCGAGCTGCGCTACTTGCGCGGACCGCTCCACACCCTGCTCCGCGACACGCTCACTGGCTCGCAACTGGCCGACTGTGGGCTCGTCGATGAAACCGCCCTACTCACGGCCATTGCTTCCCCGGAGGCGGGCCCCCCCGTAAGCCACGCCGCCTGGAAAGCCCTATCGGTCGAGCTATGGCTGGCGGCGTTTGGGCTGACGCTCTAGCTGGTCTTTGCCGCGTGGCGAGGGTCGGTCCATGGACACCACCCGGGCGGGCTTGGTAGCATGCCTGCCATGACGACCACCAAAGACTCGTTCTCCGCTTTTTCCCGTCTCGAAACGCAGTCTGGGCCGCTCGGCATCTATCGGCTCGACGCGCTGCGTTCGCAAAACCCCAACTTTGACCGGCTGCCGTTTTCGATTCGCGTGCTGCTGGAGTCGCTACTGCGCAACTGCGATGGATTCACCGTCACCGAAGACGATGTCCGTCGCCTGGCCACTTGGAATGCGCCAAAGCCCGCCGAGGTCGAGCTGCCGTTTATGCCGTCTCGCGTCATCCTCCAGGACTTTACGGGTGTGCCGGTGCTGGTCGATATCGCGGCGATGCGCGCAGCGGTGGCCCGGCTCGGTGGTGACCCCCAGCAGATCAACCCGCTCGTCCCGGTCGATTTGGTCATCGATCACTCGGTGCAGGTCGACTTTGCCGGTACCGCCGATTCGCTCACCCGCAACGTCCAGCTCGAGTACCAGCGCAACCGCGAGCGCTATACCTTCATGCGCTGGGGCCAAAAGTCGGTCCGCAACTTCCGCGTCGTCCCGCCCGCGACCGGCATCGTCCACCAGGTCAACCTCGAGTACCTGGCGCAAGGCGTACTCACCCGCGAGCGCGACGGCGAGCTGCTGGCGTTCCCCGATACCTTGGTCGGCACCGACTCGCACACCACGATGATCAACGGACTCGGCGTCCTTGGCTGGGGCGTCGGTGGCATCGAGGCCGAAGCGGTCATGCTCGGTCAGCCGCTGTTTATGCTCACGCCGCAGGTCATCGGCTGCAAGCTCAAGGGCTCGCTCAAGCCCGGCGTCACCGCCACCGACCTGACCCTGACCATTACCCAGCTTCTGCGCAAAAAGGGCGTCGTCGACAAGTTCGTCGAGTTCTACGGCCCCGGCGTCTCTGCACTGTCCCTGTTTGACCGCGCCACCATCGCCAACATGGCCCCCGAGTACGGCGCCACCTGCGGCTTCTTCCCGTTCGATGGCGTCACCCTCGATTACATGCGCAAGACCAGCCGCCCCGCCGAGGTCATCGACCGCTGCGAGCGCTACTACAAGGCGCAGGGCCTGTGGCGGACCGACGACATGGCCGATCCGATCTTCACCGACACCGTCGAGCTAGATCTCGCCACGGTCGAGCCGAGCCTGGCCGGTCCCAAGCGTCCCCAAGATCGCGTCCCGCTCACCGCGATGCAGTCGAGCTTCCGCAAGGCCCTTGGCACCCCGGTCAAGGAGCAAGGATTTGGCCTCAGCGAGGCCGACAAGAGCAAGACCGTGTCCACCCAGCTTGCCAGCGGCCAGAACGCCCAGCTTGGGCACGGCGCGATCCTGATTGCGGCGATTACGAGCTGCACCAACACCTCGAATGCAACGGTCCTGATTGCCGCTGGACTGGTCGCCAAGAAGGCCGTCGAGGCAGGACTCACCGTCTCGCCGCACGTCAAGACCAGCCTCGCCCCCGGCAGCCGTGTCGTCACCGAGTACCTGACCCGCTCGGGCCTTCTGCCGTACCTGGAAAAAATCGGCTTCAACGTCGTCGGCTATGGCTGCACCACCTGCATCGGCAACAGCGGACCGATCGCGCCCGAGATCGAGCAAGCGGTGTCGCAAAACAGCCTGGTCGCCTCTGCCGTGCTGTCCGGAAACCGCAACTTCGAGGGCCGCATCCACTCGGCGATCAAGGCCAACTACCTCGCCTCGCCGCCGCTGGTCGTCGCCTACGCCCTGGCCGGAACCGTGGACCGGGATCTGTCGGTCGAAGCCGTCGGCACCGGATCAGGCGGTCAGCCGGTCTATCTCAAGGACATCTGGCCGACGCCCGCCGAGATCGAGAGCATCGTCTCGACCGTCATCACCCCCGAGATGTTCCAAGACACCTACGGCCAGGTATTCGACGGCGGCCCGGACTGGAAGGCAATTGCCGGCAACGACGAAGGCGACCTGTACACCTTCGACGACAGCTCGACCTATATCCAAGAGCCGCCGTTCTTCCAGACCATGGGCCGCACGCCCGACCCGATCCGCCCGATTGCCTCGGCGCGGGTGCTTGCGCTGCTAGCAGACTCGGTGACGACCGACCACATCTCGCCAGCCGGTGACATCCCCGAAAAGGGTCCGGCGGGTGAGTACCTGCGTGGCCACGGCGTCCGCAAGGTCGACTTCAACTCGTTCGGGGCCCGGCGCGGCAACGACCGAGTCATGGTTCGCGGCACCTTCGCCAACATTCGGCTCAAGAACCAGCTCGTCCCCGGTGTCGAGGGCGGCGTCACCGTCCACCTACCCACGGGCGAGCGGATGTCGATCTTCGACGCCTCGGTGCGCTATCAGAAGGACCAGACCCCGCTCATCATCCTCGCGGGCAAGGAATACGGCACCGGCAGCTCTCGCGACTGGGCGGCCAAGGGCACGCTCCTGCTTGGAGTACGCGCCGTCATCGCCGAGAGCTTCGAGCGCATCCACCGCGCCAACCTGGTCGGCATGGGTGTGCTACCGCTGGTGTTTGAAGACGCTCAGAACGCCGAAAAGCTCGGCCTCACCGGACGCGAGAAGTTCACCATCCTCACCCCGACGGAGCTGCTGCCCCGCCAGAGCATCCCGGTCGAGGTCGAGCGCGAAGACGGCAGCCGCTTCACCTTCTCGGCCCGCTCGCGCCTGGATACGCCCATCGACGTCCGCTA
>CALLYL010000343.1 GCA_937859535.1 uncultured Myxococcales bacterium | reverse complement strand
CCCCGATGGGGCCCCCGTCGTGCTGCTCCATCACATCAAGCACAACAAAGCACTCCACGAACAGGTTGTGTTGCTATCGGTACTGACCGACCGCGTGCCCGAGGTTCCGCCGGATCGTCGTGTCAGTGTCAAGGAACTCGGCCAAGGCTTCTTTCAGGTGATCGCGCACTACGGCTTTATGCAGAGCCCGAATGTCCCCGATGTGATCCGTCGCTGTAAAGCGGCTGGCCTCAAGACTGCTGAGGGGGATATCAGTTATTTCTTAGGACGCGAGACGTTGCTGAACACCGGCAAGAGCGGGCTGGCTCGCTGGCGCAAGACGCTGTTTGGCTATCTGTCTCGGAATGCCCGCACCGCGACCTCGTTCTTCGGGATTCCTCCGAACCGGGTCGTCGAGATGGGTGCTCAGATCGAGCTGTAAGTTGCGGAGAGTCGGTTCGCGCTACAGACGTGGAATTCCCAGAGAGAGCGGCGCGGTGCTGTGCTTCTGACCGAGGAGTCCACGGATCATCAGCGTCAGCAGTGTCAGCACATAGGGGACACTCTGGAGTAGCCAGTTGGGGATGAGCAGGCCGCGTGCTTGCAGGAAGATTCCGGTTGCCTCAGCCGTGGCAAACAGCAGCGCCGCAGCGGCTCCCCACAGAGGGCGCCAGCCTCCAAAAATCATCGCCGCGAGCGCCAGAAAGCCGCGCCCGCCCGACATCAAGGCCACGAATTGGCGTTGCTCGAAGACCAAATAGACCCCACCGAGCGCCGTCAGCAGGCCAGACAGGCCGACCGCCCACATGCGTACACTCAGCACCGAAACCGACAGCGCTTGCGCTGCGGCTGGCTTGTCACCGACAGCTCGCAGTCGAAGCCCTAGCACCGAGTAATAGATCATCCCATGGAGTAGTAGGGTCGACACCGCCGCAGCTGCCAACAGCCACAGCGGCCCATTGCCCACCAATGCTTCGAGCCGCGGCGAGTTCGAGGTCGAGCCAAACACGACCTTGAGCAAAAAGCGCGATAGCCCGTCAGCGAGCATGAAGATGGCCACTCCGCACACGATCTGGTCGCCGCGAAAGACCACCACCAACAGCCCGTAGAGTAGTGCCGTCGCGAGACCAGCCAGTAGCCCAGCGCCCAGCGCAGTGGCTGCTCCGTATGGAGCTCCCAGCGCCGTACCCAGTGCCGACAGCAGCAGGATTCCCTCGAGCGCGATGTTAATGACGCCAGAACGCTCACAGACCGTGCCACCTAGCGTGGCCATCACATAGGGCACCGAGATGCGCAGGATGGCCCACAGCAGCCCTACAAGTGCAAATGAGTGCATATCCAGTGCTACCTTGCGACCCAGGCGTTGGAAGAATCAGCAGGCGGTGGGGAAACGAGTTGTGGTGGCAGCTTGGTCGGTGTGGGTTCGCCCGGGTCGTGCTGGGCCGGCGGCTCCGATTGACGTGGCGGCGGATCGAGCGGTGGACGGGCACTCTGGAAGCGCGGCAGGAGTCGTGAAACCTCTGCCGAGCCTGTAGCCACTGCAAGAATCACCACCGCACTCAGCACGTCGATGAGCTCTCGGGGCACCATCGCGTTCACAGCAAGTCCACCCTGCGCCAGGGTTCCAAAAAATAGCGCCGATAACAGGATCCACAGTGGGCGTTTGTGTCCAAGGACGGCGACAGCGATACCCAGATAGCCAATTCCCGACGAAAACCCATCCTCGTAGTAGTACTTGTAGCCCAGCACGAAGTTGGCCCCACCGAGTCCTGCCAGCCCGCCCGAGAGCGTCAGCGCCAGCGTTCGAACCCAGCCGAGCGATACACCGGCCGCTGCTGCCGCATCAGGATTTTGGCCCACCACTCGCAGCGCGAATCCGAGCCGAGTCCGTCGCAGAAGCAGCTCAACCAGGATCGCCAGCGCCACCGCGAGCAGCAGCGCTGCATTGACCGCCGAGCCATGGAGCTGCGGAAACACCGTCGATAACCGAGGTAGCCGTGAAGACGCGATGACCGGTGCCGTGTGGACCGACTCCTTTAGGAATAGAGAGCCACCGATGCCGACCATTGCGGCTCGGACGATGAAGTTAAGCAGGATGGTGACGATGACTTCGTGGGCTCGACATAACCACTTGCACAGTCCGACAAAGCTGCCGAGTAGTCCACCGGCCACAAACGAGCAGAACAGACACAGCGGAAGCGCCACAAAACCAGGCGTGGCGACGGGGAGATAGGCACCACAGAGAGCTGCGGCAAGTGCTCCGACGATCAATTGCCCCTCGGCTCCCACATT
>CALLYL010000342.1 GCA_937859535.1 uncultured Myxococcales bacterium | reverse complement strand
TGAGTACCTTGCTTGCGTACCCGCCGATCGAGCGCACCTCCTCGCTTCTCGACTTGTATGCTCCGCCGCGTACGAGCGGTGCGTTTCCGGTGATCAAGAAGCGATGAGTACCTTGCTTGCGTACCCGCCGATCGAGCGCACCTCCTCGCTGGTTCCCAGCCCGTATGTGGTGCGGCGCTTCGTCTGTGATACTGCGGACACCTTTACGCTGACCCTGTCGCCAGAGTCAGGTGGGGACGCGCTGTGCTTTTTGCCGGGCCAGTTCAACATGCTCTATGCGTTTCCGACGGGAGATGTCCCGATTTCGGTGAGCGGTGCGGCGTCACGACGGGATGTGCTGATTCATACGATCCGCGCCGTTGGACCGGTGACGAGAGCGCTGGCGCAGTTGCGACGTGGTGACTCGGTGCTGGTACGAGGCCCGTTTGGGGTGCCGTGGCCCATCGAAAAAGCCGTCGGCCATGATGTGGTGTTGGTGGCGGGAGGCATCGGGCTGGCACCGCTGCGGCCGGTGCTCTATCACGTCCTTCGTCATCGCAGACAGTTTGGCCGGGTCGTGGTGCTGTATGGGGCGCGCACCCCGAGCGATGTCCTATATCGTCGCGAGCTTGCCAAGTGGCGCAGTCGTACCGACCTACAGCTTGAAATGACCGTCGATCGCAGCGACCCCTCCTGGCATGGTGACGTCGGGGTGGTGACCCAACTGCTGGACCGGGCGCACTTCGAGCCTGCTAACACCATTGCTATGATCTGCGGCCCAGAGGTGATGATGCACTTCTCGCAACTGGCGTTGGCGAAGCGCGGGGTGCCCGATTCGCAGATATTTGTGTCGATGGAGCGCAACATGAAGTGCGGCGTCGGGAGCTGTGGACACTGTCAGCTCGGACCGCTTTTTATCTGCAAGGACGGTCCGGTGTTCGACTATCCACGCATCGCTCCGGTGTTCTCGGTGAAGGAGCTGTAGGATGAAAGCCAAAGCTCGTCCGAGGCTGGCGGTCTGGAAGTTTGCGTCGTGTGACGGCTGTCAGTTAAGCCTCCTCGATTGCGAAGACGAGCTGTTGCGACTCGCAGAGGTGGTGCAGTTCGCTAACTTCGTCGAGGCATCGAGTAAGGTTGAACGCGGACCGTACGATGTGTCACTCGTCGAAGGCTCGATCACAACCGAGCACGATCGTCAGCGCATCCTCGAGGTTCGCAAAAGTTCCCAAGTCCTGATCACGATCGGGGCGTGCGCTACCTCCGGTGGGATTCAGGCGCTGCGCAACGGTGCTGACGTCGCTGAGTTCACCCGCCACGTCTATGCTCACCCCGAGTACATATCCACGCTGCGCGAGAGCACTCCGATCTCGGCGCACGTCAAAGTCGACTATGAGCTGTTTGGCTGTCCAATCAACAAGTTGCAGCTTCTCGAGGTCATCGCGGCGCTTTTGCAGGGGCGCAAGCCGCTGATTCACTCGCACTCGGTGTGCGTCGACTGCAAGCTGCGCGGTACTCCGTGTCTGACGGTGACGCGAGGCATTCCGTGTCTGGGCCCGGTCACGCATGCGGGCTGCGAGGCGCTCTGTCCGAGCTACGGTCGCGGCTGTTTTGGTTGTTATGGACCGAAAGAATCGAGCAATCCGGCGTCGCTTACCGCGCATCTGCACGATTACCTTGGCCAGCCGGATGTGGCACTTTCGAGGCTACTTAGCTCGTTTACCACCCAGGCGGCACCTTTTGTGCAGGCTCGCAAGCGCTTTGAGCCCGTGACTTGATAAGCTGCACGCCGATCTTCTGCGACGACGATCCAATCCGATCATGAGCGACCTGAACGAACCTCCCCCGTCGAATGAGAGCGAATTGCGTGTGCGAGCTGGGGCGAAGACCCGCACCATCAACGTCGATTACCTGGCTCGCGTTGAGGGAGAGGGGGCGCTGTATGTGAAGACCCGAGGCGATGTCGTCGAGGATGTGAAGCTGCGGATTTTCGAACCACCGCGCTTTTTCGAGGCGTTTTTGCGCGGTCGGTTGGCGAGCGAGGCTCCGGACATCACAGCGCGCATCTGTGGAATCTGTCCTGTCGCGTATCAGATGAGTTCGTCGCACGCCATCGAGCGGGCGCTCGGTATCAGCATTACGCCGACGATCCGTGCGCTGCGACGGCTGCTCTACTGCGGCGAGTGGATCGAGAGCCACGGCCTCCACATCTACATGCTGCACGCGCCCGATTTTCTTGGATTCACCGACGTGGTGGCACTCGCCAAAGCGTTCCCCGAGGTCGTGCGTGGTGGGCTACAGCTCAAAAAGTCCGGCAACGAGATTCTGCGGGTACTCGGTGGTCGCGAGATCCACCCAATCAACATTCGGATCGGTGGTTTTTACAAATTACCGACGGTGGCTGACCTAATGACGCTGCGTGAGCCGCTGCTTCGCGCTCGCGATCAGGCGCTTCAGACGGTTCGCTGGGTGGCCGGTTTTCCGTTTCCCGACGTGCAGCGTGATTACGATTTTGTCAGCTTGTGGCATCCCGACGAGTATCCGCTCAATGAAGGGCAGCTCGTGTCGCACTCGGGGCTGCGGATCGCTCCGATTGAGTTCGAGTCACACTTCGACGAAGTCCATGTCGCCCACTCGAACGCCCTGCATGCGCAAAAGCGAGCCGATGGTGGCGCATATCTCGTCGGTCCGCTGGCGCGCTACAACCTGTGCGGCGACAAGCTGCCGGAGCTGGCCAAACAAGCCGCTCGCGATGCCAGGCTACCGACAACCTGCCGCAATCCGTTCCAGAGCATCATCGTCCGTGCGGTCGAGCTGGTGTTTGCCTGCGACGAAGCGCTGCGAATCATCAGCGACTATCATCCGGAAGGTCCACCCTTTGTTGCCAGCGAGTTCCGTGCGGGAGAAGGCGCAGCGATCACCTGTGCACCACGTGGGCTGCTCTATCAACGCTACCGACTGAACCCGGACGGCACGATTGCCGAGTGTAAGATCGTGCCGCCGACTTCCCAAAACCAACGCACCATCGAGGACGATCTGCGCGCCGTGGTCCAGCAAGAAATCCGTCGGCCCAAAGCCGAGCTGACCGCCCGCTGCGAGCAGACCATTCGTAACCACGACCCCTGCATCTCGTGCGCGACCCACTTTTTGCGCCTGGAGATCGAGGACGATGCAAACCGTTAGCAAGATCCCTGACCGCAAGCTGTTCGGCACCGACGGCATTCGCGGCATCGCCAATGTTCCACCGATGACCATCGAGACGGCGCTGCGGCTCGGTCGTGCCGTCGCACGTCTTTACCACCGACCCGGCCATCGCGGTCGAATCATCATCGGCAAAGACACCCGGCTGTCCGGCTACATGTTCGAGCAAGCGATGGCCGCAGGCATCTGCTCGATGGGTGCCGACGTCATGCTGTGCGGGCCGCTGCCAACGCCGGGGATTGCGTTCTTGACCTCGTCGATGCGCGCCGATGCTGGGGTGGTGATCTCGGCCAGCCACAACCCCTACTACGATAACGGCATCAAGATATTCGCTGCGGATGGCTTCAAGCTGCCCGATGCCACCGAGGCCAAGCTCGAGGAGCTGATGGCGCAGGGCGAAGACGGCCAACCGCTACCTGCCCCGGAAGACATCGGTCGAGCCCAGCGCATCGACGACGCCAAAGGGCGGTACATCGTCTTTTTGAAGAACTCATTCCCGAGGCGACTTTCTCTCGACGGGCTCAAGATCGTCGTCGACTGTGCCCATGGGGCTGCGTATCGGGTCGCTCCCAATGTGCTTGCGGAGCTAGGCGCAAGTGTGACCTCACTTTCGGTGGCTCCCGACGGTAAGAACATCAACGACCACTGCGGCGCGCTACATCCTGAGTCCATGTGCAGAGCGGTCGTCGAGCAAGGTGC
>CALLYL010000341.1 GCA_937859535.1 uncultured Myxococcales bacterium | reverse complement strand
CCGCTCGCCACTGGTACACCAGCGCCGGACTGACACTGTGCTTGCGACAGACCTCGGACAGAGTCACCCCAGGCTGCCGAGTCGCCTCCAGAATCGTCCGTTTCTCCTCGGCCGTGAATCTTCGGTAGCTTCGTTTTTCCATCGCTCGGACTCACTTTTTCCGCATCCTACGCGCCAGCAATCGCCGTCGCTACGATGCTCTGTGGATGAGCCCGCCTTACAATCTTAGGAGCCTCTTAAAGTCCAGGTTTGGGTGAAGCTACACAGCACAGACTCCTACGTGAAGAGAGGAGCAGAGTCTCCTCCTTGCAAGACCGATCGGTGTACCATGCCATTCTCAACCCATCCGCAAAGCCCTCCGCAGTCCGTATAGGAGTGATTCCTACTCTGACCGAAGAATCCGACAGATAGTTATTTCCATTACATGAATTTGTTGACAAATGCACAGAATATAGAGGTCGCAATTACAATTTTTCTGTCTGAGCGTATTTGGTCCTTTACACGGACTGGAACAGCGATGGCAAACTCGATCTGGCAGTAGGACTTATCACCGCCGGCCAGGTCAACATTCACAATGGAGACGGAATCGGCAATTTCGCGGCTGGAAACCCGATTTCCACCGGCATGCAACCGCGCATGATTTTGTCCAAAGATCTCAACGGCGATGGGAAGCCGGATCTCGTGGTCGCCAATCAACTTAGCAACAACGCCACGGTCCACCTAAACACCGGTACAGGCTTTGGGAACCCAACGACACTGAGCACCAACACCATGGGCCCCGAAGGTTCGGTACTCACGGACGTAAACAACGATGGCAAGCTCGACCTCGTCACCGCCAATAACACAGGCGGCAACGTCAGCATCTTTCTTGGAACCGGTCCCGGCACCTTTGCCGCCGCGCAGAACGTCACCACCGCCAATGGCTGCCAAGCCGTGGTGGCAATCGACGTAAACGGAGTTTAAGGAGTTCCCTACACCAGCGCACCTTGCCACCGCAAGATGAGCCTTGAAAAGGCGAAAACACCTTGGTCGGAATCAGGTAGCGCTCGTCGAAAAATTTAGGGAATCTTCCCCCTGCCGGGTGAGAACCTGCGGGAAATTTCCCTGCGCAATCCGCGACCCAGATCCGACCGAGCCGGTTGGCCTACCTCTTCCGGGCCTCCGGAGACCGGTCTATTGAATCCAGGAACTGTCGCGGGGCGGAACCGTGTCTGCTGGGACTGGTTCGTGATACGATAGGAAAGCGCTCAACATCCAGGAGGAGAGCGAGTACCAGAGGAGCCGATGCCAGAATCGACACCTACCAACGCGAGTGGTTTGCCAGCAGATGTTCCCCTCGAGCAGCACAAGGCGGTCGAAGAGGAGCAGTGCATCGCCCTCTACGGTGCCATGCTAGCGATCGCCGCCTCAGACGGATCGCTAGACCCGGATGGGGTCGAGTTGCTCTACCGTTTGTTCGATCTGAGCGTACTTTCGGACAAAGGTCGGCAGCAAGTGCATTCATTCCTGCGCGCACCACCAAAGGTGCGGAAGCTCCTTGCACCACTGCGGACCATGGACGACCAGGCTCGCTTTGGGAGCATGCTTCAGCTCATCGAGATTGCCTGTGCGGAGGACATCATCAGTGAGAGGAAGCGTGCGCTCTTGCAGGACGCTCAAGCCGCGCTGGGACTACACGACGATCAGGTGTATTCCCTAGAATCCTTTGTCGCTACGTTGCGGACTCTGCGGCATCGAGGAGTCGATAGCAAGGTAGCAGCCAACGCGATCAGACGAGCCATCGTGCGCCTCCGTACCGCCGGAATCCCGGTGGAGTTGCCGACCACGACTTCGCGATTGAGACGGCACGCCGTTGGCTTCGCTTGCGGATTGATGATCGCGGTTCTGTTCCTCAGCCTAGGGGCGGGGCGGAGCATGGCGTGTGGTCTCGGGGCTCTCATTTACGTTCTTGCTGCCGTGATGTTTGGTCGCGACCGTTCGCCCTCGAAACCGCCGCTCCCGACAGAGCGCAAGTTGCAGGTCTTTCCTCCCAATATTCAGGAGTCGATCACGCTGCTCGAAGAACGCATCGTTGATATGAGCAGGCAAGATAATGGCTCTGCGGACAAATACGATTCACACACCCGCCTCACCCAGCATCGCGAGGCGATGCAGCAGCTTCTCCTGCAACCTTCACCAAAGCAATCGGTGACTCGCCACGGCCAGCCAGCGGCCTCTGTGCGCGGGAACTTGGACGCACCGGCTGGCCCCTATCTGTCTTACCTGGACATCCGCAAAACCCTTCAGGATGCCGATGTGCTGATGTTCCGGGGCACCCATCCGATTTCGCGGATGCTTCAGGCCGGTGCGCAGAGCAGCTACTCTCACTGCGGGCTGGTTGCGTGGTGGCACCGCCGTGCGATGCTCCTTCAAGCGGATAGTGCATGCATCCAGGCCGTACCGCTCAGCATCGCGCTACAAAGCTATCCTGGTGAAGTGGACTGGTACCAGATTCGACCGGAGTATCGTCAGATGATCAACGTCAGCAGCATCATCGAAGAGGCGCAGGTCAATCTCGGGTTAGCCTACGGGAAGACGGCGCTTCTTCGTACCATCTTGCACGACGTCGTGGGACTGAAACTCCCGGCCGATTGCGAGCATCCAGAAGCGCTGTTCTGCTCCCAGTACGTTGCGCGCTGCTTCCGTCGTGCCGGACTTCCGCTGCAACCACAGAGCGACATTGCCACCTTCCCCTCCGAGATCGCGCTATCTCCGATCCTTCGTTTCATAGGAACCATCGTACCCAACATGAGTGCAGCAGAGGCTCGCGCTCTCCTTGACCGGAGTCGTGCACCGTGAGCCCTCTTCGTAAGAAGCTGCAGGTCTACGCTCGCGCCGACACTTCACAAGCCCTCGTTCAGGTCGCAACCACTCTTTTGCCCCTCGCCGCCATCTGGGCCGCTATGTTGTCGCTGGTTGGACGCTCTCTGCCGCTTACCATGCTGCTCGCCATTCCGGCTGCGGCCTTGATGCTCAGGGTGTTTGTCATCGCGCACGACTGCGGACACGGTTCCTTCTTTCCTTCGCGTCGTGCCAACGACGTCCTAGGGTTCTTCTTGGGAGTGTTGTCGCTGACCCCCTACCGATACTGGCAACTTACCCACAACGCGCATCATGCCTCATCGGGAAACCTCGACCGCCGTGGCATGGGTGATGTGACCACGCTCACTGTGTTGGAGTATGCCGCGCTCTCTCCTATGCAGCGACTGGGCTACCGACTCCTGCGCAATCCGGTCGTGCTCCTGGGAATCGGGCCTATCTTGCTGTTCGGGATCAAACATCGATTTCCCTGGGATCTCACACGCGCACATCGGCGGGAATGGACCAGCGTGCTAGCCACCGACGCGGCCCTACTCGGGATGGGCATGCTCGCCCGGTCAACTGTCGGCCTTGGTCCAGCACTGAAGGTGCTCTCGGTCACCTGGCTACTCGCTCTCTCTGTCGGTATCTGGATCTTCTACGTCCAACACCAGTTCGAGCATGCCTACTGGGCTCGCAGTGAATCCTGGGACTACGAACGGGCGGCACTCGCTGGCAGCACATTCCTTGACTTGCCTCCCCTGCTCCGCTGGGTGACAGGATCGATCGGCTATCATCACATTCATCACTTGGTCAGCCGCATTCCCAACTACCAACTCGCGATGGTCCAGCAGGCCTTCGCGACCGAGCTGCATCCTGTTCGCATCGGAATCGCAGATGGATTTGCTGCGCTGCGGCTCAAGCTGTGGGATGAAGAGCGCGAACGGATGGTGTCATTCGCTGACGCCGCCCGCAGGCAGACTACTGAATCGATCGTCGCATCGCGTACCTCAACATGACGATGGACTTACCTCGGGCCGGTTGCGCAGGTCAAGCGGACGGAGTCCCTCCCTAGGGATTTCTACAAGCAACCAACGTTCAAGCAAAGGGAAAAGCGGTGACGCAAACGGAGAGTGACCTTGAGGCCGAGCTAGCAGCACTTTCGCAACAGCAGCGCAAGCGTCGTTGGCTCAAGCGTCGTTGGCTTACGTACGGAGCAGTCGCGCTGATCGGTATGGTGCCGTTCCTGCTGTTGGTGAACCACTACTTCCATCTGTGGCGGGCTGAGCTGGCCGACCGACTTTCGAAGGAGGAAGGGGAGGCGCTTGAGCGCCTGCTCGGTCGTCTTCAATCAGTAGTGCGACCGGACCGCTGTCTTCACAACAAACGATGGGTGCGAGAGCCATGGCGAACAACTTGAGAGACCTTCAGATTCGCGACGCCCGCGTGGATGATGCTGAGATTTTGGCAGAAGCCCAACGAGTCATCGCACGCGTGCCTGGTCGTCTGGCATCTACGCCAAGTGAGTTGAAGGACGAGGTTTTTCGGGAGCGCATCGTGAGACTCGGCAACAGTGAATCCGGCAAGTTCATCGTGATGATCGCCAGCGGAAAAATTGTCGGACACGCACCTCTCGAGCCATTCAAGCTTGCGGTGACTTCACACGTTGTCGATCTCACGATTGCCGTTCATGAGGGCAACCAAGGAAATGGGTATGGAAAACGACTCTTATCGCATCTGATTGATTGGGCGACATCCAACCAGAAGATCGAGAAAATCGAATTGCGCGTGAGGTCTTCCAATACCAACGCGATCGCGCTCTATAAAAAAATGGGCTTCGTGGAGGAAGGAAGAATGGTCAGACGGTTGAAAATAGGACCGGACTGTTATTTGGATGACGTTTCCATGGCGCTTTGGGTTGGGCCGTAGAAACTAAGGAAGACTGGTGTACTGTCCCTTGGTGTAGCCATCCACGCGCACGCGGGCGATCTCGTCCGCTTTGAATGCCGACGCTTCGCACCCGGGCTTAAATGGCTTGCCCTTCTCGCCCACCCGGTCGACCACCCGGACGTCCTGAGCGATGAAGGTATCGTACGATTTACCGGCCGTGTGGTCCTCGATCCACAGATGCTCTGGGCAGACCTGCCCCTCTCTGAATCCACCGCAGACGTACACTTGGTGATCCAGCGCCTCGGTCCGCTTCTCGCACAGACTCTTGCCGATAGCGTCCATGGTGGCCTGACGAGCGTTGGCCAGCGCCCCCTTATCTAGTCCGAACCCGTAGTCATAGCGGTCGCCGATCTCATCCATCAGCTCTGTGTACGCGGTGTTGACCTTTGCTGCATTCGCTGGAGTGCCGCTGATGGCCCAAGTGTGGCAAGCCATATCCTTCGTGCACAGAATCTTGCGCTTATCCTCCCCATCACCAAGGATAATGGTGGGTGTAATGGCGGACTCCTTCGGCTGCGTTCCGGGTTTGGGAATCACGTAGTCATGATCCGTGCCCCATACTCCCAGCAACGTATCAAGCGCAGACTGATACTTGGCTAGGCGTTTGTCCTTGCCCAATGCCTTGGTCACCGCCGTCGGATCGAGCGCCGCGATCTTCTTCTTCTTCATCTGCTCATCGAGAATTTCAAAGAGCGGCTTGAGGCTACTTCGCTTCAAGGTGAATTTCTTGGTCGACTGCTGCACATGCTCAACAAACTTGTCGTACTGTTGCTTGGCATTCATGGATTCCCCCATCAAAGAGTGAAAATAGCCGTCCTATGTTATCATTTCCGCACGGGCCGAGGCACGCGAATTCATCGCAGACAAAGTGGGCAACAGTCCCGCGAGGATAGCCATCTATCACTTTGATAACGACGTGGATCAGTCATCGCAGACGTTACGGCGACACCAAGCTCGGACGCAAGATCCACAGGGTCTCTTCGTGAGGGATGCAAAGACTTAGCCGTTTCCCACCTACTTCCCACTAGGCTCATGGGAATCAGCTTTTCGACGAGAAATCAAT
>CALLYL010000340.1 GCA_937859535.1 uncultured Myxococcales bacterium | reverse complement strand
TGTCCCCAAACGTCCAGACAGAGTGACCCCACACGATGCCGCTCTGTCCGCCATCACGGCCCTGAATCTTGGCGGATTGCGGCAAGACAGAAAGCTCGCTCGCTGACGCCCCAAACGATCCGCCCTGGCAACCGCTCAGGTGTCCTCCCGATAGCAGGACAGGGACGGATAAGAGCACTCCCTGCACGGCCCTGGGTGGCTTGCGGATGGGGCGATGGGAACAGACAGGGAGAGACATCGGTGGGCTACGCCTTGCGACGACGGCGGATGATCAGGGCAGGGATTCCGATGAGCAGGCCGATCAGCACCAGGTCGGCGACCAACAACTCTGGGGCATGCTCGGGCGCAGAGATATTCTGGGGTGGCGCGCTCAAATACAGAGCCAGCCGTGCGTCGATCTGGTCCAGCGTCTGGAGCTGCCGATTGAGCAGCCGCTTGAGCACCACCTTGCGCAGCGCGTCTTTGAGCTCTGGAGTATTCGCATCGGCCACAGCCTTCTGCTGAAGACTCACCCAGCGCCGCGTCGCCGTCCCAACTCGCCGAAAAGCGCGCTCTTGTAGGGACCAATACTCCAGGTACGCCGCCTCGGTCTTTGCATCCCGAGGACGAACAAACAACTCGGGATCGTCTTTTTCATCGTTAAAGGTCTTGTGCCGCGTGCGCAGCATGGGATCAGCAATCGCAGCGGTGGCGCGATAGACATCGTCTCCTTCGAACGACGAGACCTCAATGAGCGTTCGGGTCAGTGCCATCGCGAACTCGCCCCGCTCGGGGCTTGGTCCCAGCTTGGCCAGCGCCTCATCCAGCTTCTTGGAGAACTCTGGATCATCCTCGGTCGGGGCAAGCAGCAGCTTTTGAGTCTGTGCGTCCCCCTTGCCCGCCACCGCTGCCGAAAAGCGATGAAACGTGAACTCTTCGCTCAGCGTGTGATGGCTTGACAGAATATCGACCCCAATCGACCCGAGCGAACGCATCGGCCCGAGGTATCCGCCGCCGCTGAGCAAGCCCATCTTGAGCCGCTCCATCGCTGCATCAAAGAAGAAGTCGTACAGCCCGACCTGGACGGTATGAATCTGATTGCCGACATCCTCCAGGTAGTGGAAGCCCTGACCCGTGAACTGCCACGATAGCTCCCGCGCCGTCGGTGCATCGGACAAGGCTGCCAGCAGAGCCAGATCCAGGTGGGTCTGGGACATCTCCGCCGCGAGCGTCAGCAGCGGACCCTGCTCCCAACCGAGCTTGCGTGCAAAGCGGCGCGGTTCGCGCTTCAGTACGTCGGCATCCCCCGAAAACTCCACTTGGGCCAATCCATAGTGCGCATGCGCTTGGCTAGACAGGGCACCGAGTCGTCCCATATTCAGCAGCGCCGGGTCCGCTGGCACCGGCTGTCCAAACTTGTCCTTGAGCGGCACTCGTTTGTCGTCGTAGGCCAATCGCTCGCGGTTCCGCCAGTCATCGTCAGGCTGTGCCGCGCCGATTGCCAAGACCTCGAGCAGCGTCATTCCCGGCTTCAGCCGCTCATCCACCGCATCGATGCCCATCACCTTGCTGGTGGCCGAAAACTGGAGGAACTGCTTCTCCGCGAACGCGTCAAAGGCTGCGGCTGTCGGGTAGCGCTTGCTCCAGGCATCTCGAACGGTTGCTTCGTTGCGAGCGTACACATCGATGGTGGTGCGCAACACGTCGAACGCAGCCGGGTTTATCGGGGCCGCCGCATCACCGAGTCCACTTTTGGTGAGCGATCGCCGAGACAACTCACTGTGAATCTGCGTGGCATAGCCAAACGATGCGATGGGAGCCAGTGACACGGCACACAAGGCCGCAGCAGTCAGATGCCGCAGCGTGCGCGAAGCGAGGGCAGGGCGGATGGTCTGCATGCGCCCATCGTATCGCTGAACCGAAGGAAAGTGGTCGGAAGTTTGGCCGCTCGTGGCGACGCAGCCGAGAGCGGTGACCGAGCTACGGATTGTTTTCAGTGGCCCGGCAGGTGGCGAGCTGTTGTCGCTCGGCGGGGGTCATGATGCCAGTGAGGATCGACTCCGCGAGGGTACAGAGTCGGAACTCGGGGCTCATATAGCGGGTGGCGCGAGCGTGACGGTCTGCGACCTGCTTGTGGCGCTCACGGAAGTTGCACTCTTCGTTGAGCACACCCAAGCGATTGTCGACGAGATCGACATCCTGAGGCAACACCCCTTGACCGAACAGCGCGGCGCGATAGAAGAAGGCGGCCTCATCGCAGTTGGCCATTCGATCGTATAGAACGCCAACGTTGTATAGCCAACGCGGGTTGCGATCGATGCGGTACGCATCTCGGAACAGCTTCAGCGCCTCTTCGTACTGATCCTTCTGCGCGAGCCCGATGGCCTTTTCAGCCAACGCCGCGGTTTGAGGATTCAGTGCCGTCGGAGGTTTCGCCGCAGCGGGTTGAGCCGGTGGTGGGTTTGGTCTCGCCGCAGCCGGAGCAGCATTCTGCGCCATGGCCGCACGCACCGAGAACAGACCCGGCCAAATACCTGCCCCGAGACCTGCCAAAAGAACCACGCTAAGAGCTTGGCACTTCACTTACTTCACCTCGCTTTTGACGGGGGATGAACCGACCGCCGCCCCCGCATCAGAGTTTGCTTTGCGATCAAAATGTGCCGCATCGCTGCTGATCATATCCACTGCCGTCGAGGACGGTGGAGCGGAACTGGTCACAGCAGGTGCTGGCTGACTCGGCGATGGATCCTGGTAGAGCCAGTACCCAACGCCAAAGCTAATTCCACCGATCACGGACATCAGCGCTGCCCAAAGCAGG
>CALLYL010000339.1 GCA_937859535.1 uncultured Myxococcales bacterium | reverse complement strand
CTGACTCCGCGAATTATTTCGATTCGGCAACGAAGGAGCCTCTCTTCCCATGCGCAAGCCGCCGCTCCGCAGTCCCAGGCACTTTCTCGCCCAGCCCGAGACCCAACACCGTTACCTCGGAATGGAACCCGCACGCGGCCGAACCGCCGTTTCAAGCGGTGAGTCCTTTGCCGAGCTTTTTGAGGCCTCGCTCCGCTCCGAGAAGCGCGCCGTTGCCAAGCGCGATCCCGACGTCGGTGAGCTGGTCCAGGGCGAAATCGTCCAGATCGGCAACGAGTACGCCTTCCTCGATATTGGCGGCAAGTCCGAAGCGATGATCTCGCTCGACGAGCTGCGTGGTGAAGACGGTGAGTTAACCGTCCACATCGGCGATACCTTAGAAGGGCATGTCATTGGCTCCGTTGGCAAAGACGGAGGCCTGCTCATCAGCGGTCGAATTCAGAAGGGCACCGGCCTTTCCGATCAGATCCGCCAGGCTTATAGCCAAGGCACTCCGGTCCAGGGTCTCGTCACCGGCGTCAACAAAGGCGGACTCGATGTCGACCTGGGTGGCGTACGCGCCTTCCTGCCGTCGTCACAAATCGAGTTGCGCTACTGTCAAGACCCGTCGATCTATCTGGGCAAGGCACTCGCGCTCAAGGTCAGCCGGATCAGCGAGGAAAGTCGCCAGGTAATTGTCTCGCGTCGGGCGGTACTTGAGGTCGAGCAACGCGCCGTATCCGATGAGAGCCGAGCCCGCCTCAAGATCGGCGAACGCTACACCGGCACCATCGTCGCCATGCAAGAGCCAGCGGCCTTGGTCGACATCGGTGGTCTCGATGGCCACGTGCCAACCAGCGAGCTCTATCAAGCAGCGCGAACCGCTGGACGTGATGAGAACTCGATCAAGATCGGCCAGCGCGTCGACGTCGAGGTCGTCAAGCTCGAAGAAGTACGACCTGGACACGACCACCTGCATCACAGCTTCCAGGGCAACTTGCGAATCGGGCTGATGCTCAAGGGACTGCTCGCGGACCCGATGGCGGAAGCTCTGTCGACGCTGTCTGAGGGCGAGCGAGTCCGTGGTCGAGTGGTCCGACTGGAGCCATTCGGTGCCTTCGTCGAGATTCGAACCGGCGTGGAAGCGCTCATCCATATCTCGCTGATGGCGGAACGGCACATCACCCACCCACGCGAAATCTTGCAGCTTGGCCAAGAGCTTACGGCGACGGTGGTCAGCCTCGATCGCGAGCGACGTCGGATCGGCTTATCGTTGATCGAAGAAGCCCGGGCCGCCCAAGCCCAGGTTGCCCAGACGCTCAAGACCGGCGATCGGATGAAGGCGCGCATCGAGCGAGTCGAAGGCAATGGCTTGATCGTACGAGTCATGGTGCCCGACGTCCTACCGACCACCTACCCACGCGGGCTGATCCCGAACGCTGAGGTGGGTGTGCCACGCGGTACCGATCTCAAGAAGCTGTTCCAGATTGGCCGTGAGGTGCTAGCGGTGGTGATGAGCGTCGATGGAGAAGGCCGAGTGCGGCTCTCGATCCGTCAACTCACCGAGGCCCCGGTGCTGCCAGCAAGCGACACGGCCACAGTGCCCACCGACAGCCCAGCAGCACCAGTCAGCGCCGTTGCACCTGCAGTCGTCCCGGTAGCGGTTCCCGAAGTCGCAGCGGAGTCGAGTTCGACCCCCAAGAGCAAGCCGCGCACGACTCGCGCCAAGAAGACCAAAGCCATCGACGAGGTTCCGACCGCGAGCGCCGAAACCCCGGTGAACGCTGAGACTGCCGTCGAAGCAGCGAAGGCTCCCGCGAAAAAGACCACGCGGGCCAAGAAAAAGGTCGAAGAGCCGGCTGAGGTCGCAGCTCCAGCGGCTGAAGCGGAAGCACTGCCCAAGGCCCCAAAGGCCAAGAGCACGACATCGACTCGACGAGCCAAAGCGCCCGCTGCCGCCGTCGTGGTGGCCGAACCGGAGCCGATCGTCACCGCGCCTGCCGAACCAACCCCGGCACCCAAAAAGCGCGTCCGCAAGTCTGCGTAAACCCCACCGCCTCGTTCCGGGCGAAGAAAATGTGCTTCAATAAACGCTCTTTGCCTTGAAGGTGAGGCGCGTTACTTTGTAGTGGACGGTGCATTGTGGTCGATGTCACTCCCTACGATGTACGCGCCCAGCGGATTCCACTCTAAGAGGTCGTCATGCGGTCTAGATCTCCCGTCGTCATCGTGTCCTTGCTCGGCTGTTTTGGTCTTGGCTGCCCACCTGCGGCAGAGCAACGGCCAGACCCTGTCCCGCAGCTCGACACCGGCCCGACCAAGGAGCCCATTCCCGAAGTCTGCGACGACGCAGTCCTGATGGCACCACTGCCCGCCGATCAGACAACCTATTCTCGAGCCTTCTCCCGCTACGCCCGTCTCGAAGACAAGTACAAGACCAAGCTGCAGGAACGGGATCTTCGGGCCGCGTACGATTCGCTGCTCAGCATGGGACGGCTGGCCATGCGACGGTTGCGGAAGCCAGATGTTGCGATCGCCCACTTCGGCGAGGCACGAACGCTGGCGACGCAACTCGGCGATCAAAGCAAAGAGGCCGACGCGCTTTTGTACACCGCCCAGGCGCAGCTTCGTCGCACGATGTATAACGACGCACTGCTCACCGTCGGGCAGGCCCAAGCGCTGTATAAGAAAATCAACATGCCCATCGCCGAGGCGAGGGCGATGGCGCTGCAGGGCGTTGCTCACTACCACCTGAAAAATCCGCAAAAGGCGGTCGCGCTCGTTGGACAGGCGGAAAACACGGTTCACTCCGTCCGCTCCGAGGAACGACAGACGAGGATGGCCCAAGGACGGGCGCTGATGACGATTGGATCGGCGCGCAATACGCTCGGTGAGCCGAAGCGAGCCGAGGATGCCTTTCAAGAGGCGCTGGCGGCCTTCGTGGCGTCCTCGGATTTCCGCGAACAGGCGCAAGCACTGGAGGAAATCGCCGAGATCCACGAAAAGGCCGGCAACCACGAAAAGGCGGCGGCGTACTTCCAAGAGTGCTACTCGGTGTGGAGCAAGCTCGGCCACTTCGATGGCCAGGCCGACGCGCTACTCGACCTGGGCGATGAGCTGTTTGCGCTCGGGCAAAAAGACCTCGCGCTCAACTCGTACATCAAGGCGCGGGCGCTGTATGAGCAGGTTGCGCAGGAAGGCGATTCTTCGGCGGCGCTCGGTCGGATGGGCAAGGCGTATGCGGCGCTTGGTCAAAAAGCCCAGGCGTTTGCCTCGTTCTTCCAAGCCCTGTCACTGGCCCGAGCGAGCCAACGGCCCACCCGCTTGGCGGCAGTGCTGCACGACGTTTCGGCGACGTACTCGACGATGGGCGACTACGAACACGCGGTGCGCTGCAGTCAGCGTGCGTTCCAGTTCTGGCAAGAGCTGGGCGAACAAGACGAAGCGGTGCGCGCACTCACCGAGGTCGGCGACAACTACCTCAAGCTTGGGGATCTACGGGGAGCTCGCGACAACTACGACCGAGCGCTCGGCATCTGTCGGGCGCTGATGGACTTGTCATGTGAGGCGATGCTGCGCAAGCGGCTCGATCAGGCCCACTAGAAGCAAATGAGCAGCGACCATCCACCAGTAGTCATCATCGGCTGTGGTTACGTCGGGACACGGCTGGCGCAGTCGCTATTGGCCGATGGCATCGTGGTCCGCGTCTGTGCCCGCCGCATGCCACTGCTCGAGCCGCTGCGTGAACTGGGGGCCGAGGTTCACTACCTGGATGGATCGCGGCCGCATCAATTTGGCCCGGCGCTCGGCGGACTGAGTCGTCCGATCGTGGTGTACTCGATTCCGGGGGTGCCCGATCTGCCGCAAGGTGAAGCGGTTCGACGAGCGGCGACGGCAGCTTCCCGTGCTGGGGCGAGCGCGTTTATCTACCTGAGCAGCAGCGCGGTCTACGGTCGAAGCGAACTGGTCTTTACCGGGGATTGGGTCGATGAAGAATCCTCCGTCGCGACCTCGGATGCGGATGCGCTGATGCGGCTCTCGGACGAAGCGGCTGTTCAGTCGGTGGCGCAGTCGGGTTTGCGCACGGCGGTGCTGCGCTCGGGAGCGATCTATGGACCCGCGCTCGATGCCTTCCATGGCGCACGCGGGGCACGACAACGACTGCGAAACGGCCAGTACAAGCTATGGGATGGGGGTCGACACTACTTTTCACGGATCTATATCGACGACTTCGTGCGGATCATTCGCCGCGCTGGGGAAAAGGCCGCTCCTGGCTCGATCTATGTCGTCGGGGACGATCATCCGTGCCCACAGCGTGAGTACGGAGAGTGGCTGGCCGAGCACCTCCACTTGCCTGCACCACCTGAGGCGGATCCCACAAAATCAGGTGGCCCGCGCAACGTCATTCGGGGACGACGGCTGCGCAATGACAAGCTCAAGCGGGAACTGGACATCACCCTGCTCTATCCAAGTTATCGCGAAGGGGAGCTTGCGATTGATGCCGCTGAGCAAGGCGTAGCGCTGCCCCAGCTACGGATGACCAACGAGACACCACTTCAGGCCCCGAGCGCCGTGGCCAGCGAGCCGGTTCCTCCAGCGTCTGTCCCCGCGCCGGTCGCCACCCCTGTGTCGCTTACGCCACCAATGGTCGCGCAGGCTCCGGTGCCAGAAGCGGTGACGACTCCGACCTGGCCCAAACCGGTGGACCATGAGGACTTTGGTACCGTACTCGGTCACCCCCCATGTGGCATTCGAGTCGTTCGCTTGAGCCAAGGTACCCAGGCGCTCATGGGCCCAGCCTACGTGTTGGTCAGTGGGGCGGCCACGGCAGTGGTTAACGGACAGGCTGCGACGCTGCGGGCCTGGACAGCCGTTCCAGCGGGCGCACAGGTACAAGCCGAATCGGACGTGGTACTGCTAGCGCTGATGGACCCCACGACGAGCTAACCCGGTCCAGCGCGGGCAGAGCAGCGCTCTGCGTTTCCGCCCAACCCGACAGCCGCTACATCGGCGGCGGTCCGCCCTGAGTCCACTCATCTTTTTCGGTTCCCGCTGCGTTCGACAACGAAATCTTGAGCTGGGTACCCATCGGATTGTTGATGAGGTCGATCACACACGGCGGGAACGGCTGCGCGGGCTGCTGACGGCCCTCAAGCTTGATCGTACTGGGTGAACTGTAGCGAGTCCGGGTCACCAGCGTCGCCGAACAGTTAACGATGGACAGCGTCGCCACCACATCTTTGGGAAAGTTCCAGCCGATGATGTCGACCACCAACATCGGCTGCAGCATTTCATCGAGGGTCAACCAGCGTAGCGCTTGGGTCATGAACATGCCGCTGTTGAGATCGACGTTGCCCACATCGGGACGCGGCGGAATCCGCAGCGTGTCGAAGCTGATTTGCAGATCGATAAACGTAGTATCCATCACCACCGGCTCCGTCTCGCCGATGCGCAGCACTCTCGAGCCTTGGGTTGCGGCGACGCTCACGGTGGTTGCCCGGGTTTGCCCCGAAGCAGAGGTGGGAGCCCCATCGAGCGACAAACCGTAGGAATAGCCCGCCCGCTGGGTCGCACTCAGACCCTTGATGTTCTGCTGCTTGGGCTTTGACACCTGGCTGTCCACGATCTGTCCCGAGGAGTTGCGAACGTCGGTACGGGTCAGGATGTAAAGCGTGTCTGCTTCCATCGGAATATTGATCAGGGTCAGCTTAAAGTCCGGACCGCAGCCGACCGCAGAAAGCGCCAAGAGTCCACCAATCAGCAAATTTCTGTTGAGCGCCCCAGGCATGGGTGCCTCCCGTTTAATACGAAACTGAAATGAGCCCACCATCGGTCTTAAAGCGCGTTACAGCGACAATCGAGCCAATCAGCACCACTCCCACACCAACGACCGCTCCGCTGGTCACCGCCCAGAACCAAGGCTTGCGATAGATGGGTGGATTCTTGGCACGCTCGAGGGCTCGCTGCGCTTCTTCTCGCCTTCGGACCTGTTCCTGAAGCTCGCTCTGTTTTTCTTGAAGCTCACCCTGCTTTTCAAGAAGCGTAAGCTCCGCCTTTTGCTTGGCCTGCCGTTCCTCAATCAAGATCGCCAGCGTCTGGATGTATCCCTTGGCCTCGGGAACCAGTGGATGAGTGGGTGCCACCTCCACGAAGCGCTCATACATTGCCTTCGCTTCGAGTGGCCACAACGCCTTGCGGTAGGCCTGTCCGGCGTTGAACAGGAACAGCGGATTGGGCTGGCTTTGGTACGCGAGCTTGAGCTGCTCAGCCGCCTCAGGAAATCGCTGCTCTTTGAAATACTGCTGCGCGTTCTTGATGTGATCGTCTGCGGATGGAACGGATTCACCGGCGGATACAGGTTTTTCCGTCGGCTGCACAGTGGGCCTTTGTACGGATTCGGTCACCGCCGGTGGCTCCGCACGTACGGCACCGCACACCAGCAGTACAATGATCGTCAATTCCCAACAGCGCCCGCGCATCACGATTCCCCCAAGGCACAGCTCGAACGATCCAGATCGCTCGATTCATTATAACGAAGGGAACCGCTACTCGCAGCGAATCGTCAGATCCTTCGCGAGGCCGTAAGGGACAACGTAAGCGGAACCATCCCTGGGTAGTCTCGGAACCAAAAACCGTCATCTAGGTTCGGTGTCTGGGAAGCTGATGCTGCATCATTCCCAACCGTCGCATCCTTGCGCACCAAGTTTGGAAAGATATCAAACGGAGAGTAGTCATACTCCGCAAGCTGGTCGATCTGAAGTCCGGCCCCGAGCAGCGCGGAGATCACATCCGACAGCGAGTGATTCCAGCCGTGCTCGCGATAGGTGATGTTGGCGGAGCGCTCTGCATAGGTTCCGCTGCCCATCTCTGTGATCGGCCCCCGATTGAAGTAGGGATAGCGGATGTCGAGGTCTGGACCGATTTGGGACATCCACACATAGGGGTGAAACTCGACGAGAACAAAGCGTCCACCGGGTGCCAGACTCTCTCTGATTACCTGAGCCCAGGGACGTAGATCAGGAAGCCATCCGATCACGCCAAAGGACGCATAGACGATGTCAAAGGTCTCCTGGAGGTGCGCTCGGGTGTCGTAGACATTGCACTCCACAAACCGAACGGAATCGGACAGAGACAGCTCCTCTGTCAAACGACGGGCCAGAGCGATGGCTTTCGACGAAAAATCGACTCCTACGGCGCGGGCTCCCTTGCGGGCCCAGGAGATGGTGTCGAGTCCAAAGTGACACTGCAAGTGAAGCAGACTCTGTCCGCTCACATCACCAAGCAGTCTCTCTTCGAGCTTGGTCAAGGAGGACTTGCCAGCGCGAAATCCATCGACATCGTAAAAGCGACTCTGCGCATGAACGTCGACGCGAGCATTCCACGCTGACTGATTGTCCTGAAAGAACGACTCCCACTGCTTGCTGCGCGTGCTTGACATGTGAATGGACCGAGGTTGGTTAGCTGGGGATCGGCGCGGGGGCCGGGGCGGGCTCGGATCGCGAGGTACGGGCTCGCTTCGAGGCCACAAACAGGTTCGGAAAGCGGGCCGCATCAGTGGGAGTCCAGCACCCCATCGCTGGCCTGCTTCTGGAGGCGTGATGGCCCCACTCTGGGCATCGAGCCCCTCGTCCGCGAAGTCACTGGCGGCAGTCGACCGGGGGCCGGCTTCAGCGCGGCGGTCGCTCCCCCGGCACCCGCTCCCTTGGTTGCCTTGGTCGCTCCGGTTCGTTTCTTGGTTGTCATGGTCGGCTTCTAGCACTGGCCGAACCAGTCACCAAGCAAATAAAGGTCGCGGGCATCTTCGGGGCCGCTCCACCACCTCTGGGGATACCTCGCGGGTATGTTCAGATCGGAACCCCTGTCAGTGGCCGTTCTACTTGCCTTCCCAGTTGAATTTCGCACTACGGATCGTGATCTTCGCGGCAGGAACTGCCTTCACCGGATTGTGGGATGTGCAGTATTGGACGGCACCCTGGTAGTCCTCACTGTGGGTTGTCCGGAGGGTGAGACTCCACTTTCCGTAGGTGATCACCTCGCTGCGGGCGTTCAGAATCGAAAGATAGTCGGCATCGCACGGGTTTGTGAAGGTGACGTCTGTGATGCCCAGTTCTTTGAGGAACGCGCCCGCAGGGAACGGCTTATCGAAATCAATGGTGAGGAACTTGCTCGAGTCCGTGACATTGAACGAGTAGGAGGCGCGCTCATCATCCCAGTACACTTCGTTTCGGTGGGTGGTGCGCTTCTTCAGATCCTCGACGAACTTGACCAGGGTGGATAGACCCGCATCGCGTACGATGGCCAGCATGGTTTTGCGCATGGCATCGCTGCTCGCGGTGTCCCAATCGGGCCGGGACACAGGTGGTCGCAGCCATCCCCATGACAGGGTCTTGCGGGTCTCGTTCAGGGCAATGCGACCCAGCGTAGTGACCTTGCCATCAGGACTTTGACGGGTCTGCGCGCCATGCTGGCTCTGGATGGCGTCGAGCGCGTCTTGTAGCTGCTCTTCGGTAAGCTGAAAGGTGATGGTGCTGACCGGCGGATCCTTTTCGTCACCGACCATCGCATTGGCAACGACATCGAGCTGAACGGCCGGCACCCCGATTCCCTGCGCCAGCTCTTTTTGAAACGCCACCAGCTCACTCTTGTGATGGGGAGCGCTACCAGGGAAACCAGCGACATTGCCCAGCACGGTCGCGAACGCATGAAGTCGATCCTGTTCGACGTCCGCGAGTTTTTTGACGAGCGCCTGCCCCACTGGCATGGCCCGACGGGGAGGCCGCTTAGCGGTCGCTGTTGTGGCTACGCAGAGAGCGACTACCAACCAAAGATTGCGCATGCACCAAGACCTTTCGAATGTAGCAGACCGTGTGCTTAGGAGCGTGCTGCGTGTGGATAGGACCGGACAGACACACCCTCTCCAAATCGTACCAACGAAGAACGAGGCCCGTCAATGCGTAGCCCGTTCACCGGATTGGTCGCATCCGTCCCCGGTCACTTACGCTCGTGGAGCAAGAGGATGAGTTCCTTGCGAACGGCGACTTCCTTTTCAGGGCTGGTGCATCGCCCGACTCCTGCCGCAAGGTAGGGAATCAGTGTTGGCAACACGGCGAATGTCAAAGTCTCCGGTGTCAGTCCCACTCGCTTGCACTGCGCAGCCAGAACCGGCCAAGGAAAGCCGGTGTACTTACGCAGAATTTCAAAGACTCGTAGAGCGACCTCCGAGAGCTTTGCTCCCTCGGGAGGTTTGTTCATCCCTTCGCTCCTTGAAGTCTGGCTTGATGTTCATCGAGTCGTGCAATCGGTGCCATGATGAACTCGCAGGTGGCGTCGCCCCGACTGAGACAGCGAATCTCTCGCCCGTGTACCTCGACATTGAAGGCATCGGAACACCAGCCTGCGGAATAGCCAGCGCTGAACAGACAGCCGCAGCTTGACAGAGTCCGCCCGCGCTGCTTGAGCGTCTCCGATTCAAATGTGTTCGGGTGATAGTAGTGAAGGTAGTAGGAGTCATCCAT
>CALLYL010000338.1 GCA_937859535.1 uncultured Myxococcales bacterium | reverse complement strand
CCCGGATGGCGTTCGGGAGTTCCCGAATGGCGTCCAGGAGTTCCCGAATGGCGTCCGGGAGTTCCCGAATGGCGTCTAGGAGTTCCCGGATGGCGTTCAGGAGTTCCCAAATGGCGTTCAGGAGTTCCCGAAGGCGTCCAGGAGTTCCCGAATGGCGTCCAGGAGTTCCCGGTTTGCAATTTCGGGGGGGAGGCGGGGGTAAAAGTTTGTACAGTCCGTGTCCATGAACCAAGCGACACGAACCCTGTCAAACCAAGCGGAGCGACGATTGTCCTGCCTGAGCTGGCTGCTGCTGCTGCCGATGGCGGCGTGCTCGCCAGTGATGCCAGAGGATGCCGTGGTGGCTGTGGCGGAGTCCCAGCTTTTGGAAAGCTGGGCGCAGTACACGGTGAACGTCGGGGCACATGGCGCGAGCGTGAGCGGGGCCACGCCGGGCAGTCCCATTTCGCTGTTTACGACCGTGGCGGGGCGGGACTATCGGTTTCGGTTTAACTCCTCAGCGGCGTATGTGATCACGCGACCCACGGAGCCATCCGATCAGCTCGACTGGAACAAGCTGCCGGGGATCTCGGACTGCGGGACGCTCGATCTGTCGAAAAACGGCGCGATGTTCGGCTGGCGGTGGCGGATCGATTTGACGCCGCCGGTGCTGGAAGTGACCGCGTATGCCAACAACGATGGCAAGCACCTGTGGCCGACTGCGCCGCTGTTTTCACTCGATGCGGCGGACCTGGCCAGCGATGAGCCGCTTTCGTACCGAGTGTGGCTCGATGGCAGCCGCTATCAGTTTGCGGTCACGGGCACGGTGCGAGGCCGTTCCATCAGCGCGACCACGACCTTGCCCCGGAGCTGTGCGGGTACCTCGGCGACCGCGCTCAAGTGGGCCTCCGGCTTGTACTTTGGCGGTACCTCGACCGCGCCATCGAAAATCACCGGCCACGTCGCCGAGATCCCGTTTAGGCCATAGCGAGCGCAATCCACCCGAATCCGGTAACACAAGTCGCGGACTGCGGTGTTTCAATCCCTAGTTGCTCCGGTGCGTGACCGGAGAAGGAGTGGGTACATGCGACTTGTGACAGTGTGTGGGCTGCTCGTGTGGGGCTTGCTGCCATCGGCGTGCTCGCCCGAGATCCCGGCGATCACCGGCACCCTATCGGAAGAGACGTTTCATTCGCAGCTTGTCGAGGATGACTATCTGCTGCGGATTCGGCTCCCTCCTTCCTATGACGCAGATCCGACGCGCCGCTATCCGTTGATCGTGCAGCTTGATCCGACGTTCGTCGGTTTGCATGAGTTTGAGATCACGGCTGGACTGGTCTCGGCCTATGCGCAGGAGGGACGCTGGCCCGAGGCGATTGTGGTCGGTCCGGACTATCCGGACCCTTTTAAGCGGGAGCGTGACTATCCACTTCCCAAGCCACTGACCCCGAGCTTTGACGGCAAGAATGTCGACCTGTTCTATCGCGTGCTGCGCGATGAAATCCTGCCGCACATCGAAGGGAAGCTGCGGGTCGATGCCACCCAAAGAGTCCTCATCGGGCACTCAGCGGGAGCGACGGTGGTCTGGTATTCCACGTTCCGACATACTCCCGATGCGCCGCCGCTGTTCTCTGGGGCGATTGCTGCGGACAACGGAATCGAAGAACAGATCTTTACGCTCGAACGCTGGCATGCGGAACGGACACGGACCCTCCCCATGCGCTTGTTTACGACGCGAGCGGCCTATAACGGAGTGGTTCAGGAGATTCCGTATCGGGCACTGGTCGACCGGATTCGGCAGCGAAACTATCAAGGGCTCACATTCAGGGAAGAGACACTGGAGACCGATCATGGTGGGGCGGTTCGTCCCTCGTTTGAGCACGGCCTCGACTTCATCTTTGGAGCCAAGCCATGAGGTCACAGCACACCATGAGACATCCGGCTGCCTTGCGGTCACGGGCGTTCGCGGCGAGCGTACTGACCTTGACGATGGGTCTGGGCGTCGCGCAGTCGGCGCTTGCTCAAGCAGCAGATCCGCCACTTGGGATTCCTCCCTCTGGCGAGACCGGACACCCGGTTCACGTTCGACTCGATACGGCGGCGACCTATGGAATCGGCGGACAGAGCTTCCTGGGAATCCACGTTGGAATGAGCGGCTACATGCCGGTCTGGAACACCCGATGGGCCACCGGGACGTTTGATGCGGGCTTGCTGCTTGGATACGGCAATGAGCCGACCTTTTTGGCACCGTGGATCGACACCACGCAGGTCCAAGGGGCCACCCATCGCATCAGCCTGCTCGCACGCGTTGGCCATACCTTCCACCTGGGATTGCATCGCCGCGTCGCGCTCGGCGTCCACTTGTACGCGGGTCTGCATGAGTGGATCTCGTCCTATTCGGTGAACTATGCAAACGAAGGAGTGAGTGGCAGCGGGACCGCCAAGCGGAGTCTGTTCGTGACGGGGGCCGAGCTAGACTTCGCCTATCGCTTCTCGCAGCCAGTCGGTCTGTACCTGAAGATGGGCGCACCGTTTCCGTACCAGTCCTCGTATCTCGCGACGATCTTCACGGTGGGCGCGGGACTGACCTTCTATCTGCGCTGATCCTGGGCGACATCCGTTGCGGACTGAATAAGAGGACTCTGTGTCCCCTGTTTTTACTGAAGCGGACGTTTGGGCTGTGGCACCTTATCGACCATGAACACGCCCATGAACACGGCAGGCCACAGCGGCAATCGGGTGGTCGTCATCGGCTCAGGTTTCGGCGGACTGGCAGCGGCGATTCGTCTCCAGGCGCGGGGGTACAAGGTGACGCTGCTGGAGCAGCGCGACCAGCCCGGCGGTCGTGCGTATGTCTATCGTGACAACGGCTACGTGTTTGATGCCGGACCGACCGTGGTGACCGCTCCCTATCTGTTCGAAGAGCTGTTTGCGCTGTGCGGTCGCAAGATGGACGACTACCTGACCATGCTGCCGGTCAGTCCGTTCTATCGGGTTCGTTTCCATGACGGGCGCTACTTTGAGTACAGCGGCAACACCGAGCAAATGGTGGAGCAGATCCGCAAGTGGAGTCCCGAGGATGTCGATGGCTACCTGCGCTTTGTCGCGGAGTCCGAGCGCATCTGTAAGGTCGGTTTCGAGCAGCTCGGTGACGTGCCGTTTCACAACCTGACCGACATGCTCAAGATCGTGCCGCAGATGCTCAAGCTCCGCTCGCATCTGTCGGTGTTTTCGCTGGTCAAGAGCTACATCAAACATCCCGACCTGCGGGTGCTCTTGTCATTCCATCCACTGCTGGTGGGCGCGAATCCGTTTCAGACCACCTCGATTTACGCGCTGATTCTGTACTTGGAGCGCAAGTGGGGCGTGTGGTTTGCGCAAGGCGGCACCGGCGCGATCATCAAAGCGCTGGTCGATCTGTTCGTCGAAATCGGCGGTGACATTCGTTTGAATGCCAAGGTCGAGCAGATCCTCCTCGAAAGCGGCGGACTTAAGCCCAAGGCCAAGGGGGTCAGGCTGAGCGGTGGGGCCGAGATTCCGGCTGACTTGGTGATCTCGAACGCCGAGGTCGGTTTTACCTACCGCTATCTGCTTCCCGAGGATGCGCGGCGCAAGTGGACCAACGAAAAGGTCGAAAACACCCGCTACTCGATGGGTCTTTTTGTCGCGTACTTCGGAACCAAGAAACGCTACGAGGACTGCGCGCATCACACCATTGCGCTCGGGCCACGCTATCGTGAGCTACTCGACGACATCTTTACGAACAAGACGCTGGCCGACGACTTTTCGCTGTATGTCCATCGCCCGACGGCGACCGATTTGTCGCTGGCACCGCCGGGTGGGGATGCGTTCTATGTGCTCTCTCCGGTCCCGCACCTGGGCGCGGATCGTCCGGTGGACTGGCAGAGTGAAGGCGAGCGCTATCGCGACAAGATCTTTGCGTACCTTGAACAGACGATGCTGCCGGGGCTTCGTTCGGAGATCGTGACCAGTCGCTTCATTACCCCCAATACCTTCCGAGACG
>CALLYL010000337.1 GCA_937859535.1 uncultured Myxococcales bacterium | reverse complement strand
CTGAGAGTCCAACGGCGGGTAGGCAGTGACAGTCCATGGACAAGGGCGCAGTGACCCAGCCCTGTCCAAACTCGACAGCACAGACCCCGGTCTATAAAAAGTGGTGGCTGTGGACCATTGTGGGTGTTGTCGTTGCTGGCGGGGCCGTAGGTCTGGGGGTTGGGTTGACTCAGCGTCAGCCCGCACCGACTCCGACTCCATTCATTGAGGTGAAATGGCCATGAAGTTGTCACGCATCGCGTTTGCTGCGGCAGCATTGCTTTCGGGTACTTCACTGGCGTCGTGTTCACAGAACCCACCGGGTGGAGTTTGCGATGGAGTTACTGGAGCTTGCCTCGACCTCTACGTCTCGTATCCTGCTGGAATCGCAACTGGATATGATATGGAGGTGACAGCGATTTATGATGGAAAATCGTCTAAGCGAATTGCTTCCAAACCAGGAACCGTCTCCTTGCCAAATCACTTCCGAGTAGTACCGCCACCAGGTGTTACGTCTGCCGAAGTGAGTGCAATTTCTATTCGTGCTAGCAGTCGTGGAGAGTTACTAGCGACTGCAAAGATTCCTGATCCATTCTTGGCCGGAACGGAACATTTGACATCGTCCATCGCATTGAAAAGATATAGCGGTGAAATATTTGACACTAAATATACTGAATACATAGCTTGCAAAGGACCACGTTCGACAAGAATCGCCGACCTTGATCGTGATGGTCATAATGACATCGTTGTTACTTGCTTTAATGAGTCAAGTGTTGCCGTTCTCTATGGAACCCCGCAGAATCAGTTTACTAGAATTCAGCCGAACTTGGCTCGGATAGGAATGCCTGCATATTTCTCGGCTGTCATGGACGTTGATCAAAATGGAACACTGGACATCGTTACACCGTCATATGAAACTAGCCCCAGCAGCACGAATGGATTATCAGTCCTGACATCGGCTCCCAATCGAGGATGGGTGATCCCCAAATCTGTTTCCTCATCAGAGGTACGCCTGTTAGATGCGGTTGCTGCCGATTTTAATGGGGATGGCCTGATGGAACTGATTGTCAACACTAATGAGGTAGCGGTGGTACCACCACCACCATCTGCATCTAAGCTGCTTATTTTTCCTGGCAACTTCCTTGCAGACGCAGGCAAATCATTCTTCAAGATCGACCTTCCAAAAATTAGTGGCGCTTACTCTTTGGTCGCTGGATTTCTCGATGGAGATTCCAGTGCAGATGTTGTTATCACCGGGAATTCATCTGGAAACATCTCCGTCCTTTGGGGGGATAACCTTCAGAAAACGCCTTCTATCCAAACATATAATGTTGGAATAGATCCGATGTCAGTTGTAATTGCTGATATTAACAATGACAAACAAAATGACATCATTGTTGCTCATTGTACTAGTCCGAGTGTGATTTTGTTTACACAGTCAGCGAATCGTGTTTTTCAAGAATTCAAGAGAATTGACACGGGCAAGCGGAGTTGTTCCGCTGTTGCGGATGATTTCGATCGAGATGGGAGAACCGATTTGGCTGTTTGGAACAATGAGGACTTCACGATCAGCGTTCTGCGAGGAACCGGGAGTGGAGAATTTCAGCTTGTTCAAACGATAAGTAATCTATATAAGGCCTATTATGGCCATATGTCATCCGGCGATCTAAATAACGATGGAATGCCAGACATCATACTATCTGGTAGCGCTTCCAATGACCCCAGTGCGGTCGGAGAGACAGTGAGAATTCTTTATAATCAAGTACCGTAGGCACCATTCCCTTTGATTAGCAGCATCGCCACCGGTGCGCGATCGGATTCTCCGATGGGACGGGAAATCAGCCTTGCCCAGCCGAAGCGGCCGAGGCTTTCGGCAAGCAGGGCCTCGTCGTAGCGCTTGAAGCGGAACATCGAAAAGCGACGCTCGGCCTGGCTGCGCGTGCGGACGGTGGCGATGGCGTCCATCTGGTAGCTTCCGGGGATGAGGCAGTGGTTCACGAGCTGAAGCGAGAACTCGTGGGACAGGTGGTCGTGACAGTGCGCTCGCAGCGGTGCGCCCAGCCAGTCGGCGTAGACCTTGTTGAATGGGTGATGAAAGGCGGGGTCTTGGCGACGAATCTCATCCTCGCTCGCGCCCACGGGTGACGGTCTTTGCTGGAAGTCAAGGAGGAGCATGTCCCCGGCCTGGCAGTGCGCGAGGCTGTGCTGAAAGAAGCGCGGCTCGCTGTCGAGGTTGGCGAGGGTGTAGCCGAGCATGGTGTAGATGCGGCGGCGACGGCCTTTGACCGGCGTGTAGCTAACTTGCGGGTACTGCGCGAGGTCGTGGAAGTTGCCATGGACGAGAAGCGTGTGAACAGCGGACTGTTCACCGAACGTGTCCAGCGCGTGCTGGTAGGCGGTCGTCAGCAGCGGCTGGCTGATGTCGAACAGGAGCAGCTCGATGTCGGGACTCTTGCAGCGCGACAGCAGGTTCTGAACAAGTCGCACTTCCAAGTAGCCGTCGCCAGCCCCGAGTGCGATCACCTTGAACGGACTCTCACCGCCGACCTCTATCATCCGACCGGCCAGCTCGTCGAAGGGGTACTTGGCGCGATACGTTGTCACAAACCCAGGCTCGTTACACATCGCAACATAGGACAGCGCGCTTCGATGTTCCAGATAGGCGTTGGTCTGTTCGATGTGACCGCCAGGTCCGTTCAGCATTCGGACGTGCTGCTGGAACATTCGGAGCGGCTCGTAACCGGGCGGAATGTAGCAGTTGAAGCTGCTGTCCGACGACTCATCGGTCACTGCGCCAAGCTGCGGCGGGTCGCCAAGCACATCCTTCCAAGTAAGCGATAACTCCTCGACCTCCAGTAGGCGCAGCAGGGTATCTCGCGACGGCGAAACCTGGCCGTTCTCGATGTTCTTGATGGTCCGTTCCGAGAGTCCAGCGCGCTTGGACAGCTCGCTGCGAGACAGATGAGCAGACTCCCTTTGCTGCCGAAGGAGCACAGAGAAGCGCTGAAACTGATCGGGTAGTAGGAACGATCGCTGCCCCAGGTCCAGCGCCGTCACCCGGTCTTCTACGAAGGATGCGACGCGACGGAGCTGCTCTGTGTGCTCGTTCCAATCCGAGTCGCTTGTACGCGAAGCAACCTCGTTCATCGCGTCCATCGCCTGCGCGAGATAGTGGCGCGCAGTCCGCAAAAGCTGCGCCAGCGCCGATGGGAGTCCATGGTCAGCGATGTCATCAACAGAGATGGCTTCTGTTTCCGTCGATGATGAAGATTGGGCAGCGGCTTCGTTCAGCATGGGCCGTTCTTACCACGAGTGCCACAGCCAGACGCACCAGTTTTCAGACGGCAAGCTGCCAGCAGCGAGTGTGCTCCCGCTCGTTTCCAATGGGCATGCAGCGACCAGCTACTCGGCGCCCCCTGGCTTTCCCTTCCAATTCCCAAGCGTCTTCCAGAGTGCCTCCTACTCTCTGGTTTACCAAACACAACCAGACAATTTGGGCACTCGCAGCCAGAGGATGCTTCCCCATGAACGACACGACATTTCCAGCGCCGATGCCACTTGCCAGCGACACCGAACCATCACCGGACAGACCTACTCACCCAAGCTTCCCGTCGAGCCTGGCTGGTTTTTACCACGCGCTAGCATCCAAGCACCCACACGCATTCTACCGCCTCTGTCTGGCCGTTCTGTGTGAGCGCTGGGCCGCGTTCATGCTCATCTCGACGG
>CALLYL010000336.1 GCA_937859535.1 uncultured Myxococcales bacterium | reverse complement strand
TCGATTTTGGCGGTGAGCTTTACCAACAAAGCCGCCGATGAGATGCGCGAGCGCGTTGATCGGCTCTGTACGGGCGGGCAGGCCCGAGGGGTGATGCTGTCGACGTTCCATGCGCTCGGTCTGGTGATCCTAAAGAGTGAGCAGGCCGCGCTCGGTATGGCAACGGGGTTTTCGGTCTACGATACCTCCGACCAGCTTGGTGTCATTCGCGAGATCCTGCGACATGCGCACATGGAGGGCCGCAAGCTCGAAACCAAGTCGATCTTGAGTCGGATCAGTCGCGCCAAAAACGCGGGGCTGTCTCCGCAAGACTTTGTCTCGCAGGTTCGCAAGGCGCGCTTCGTCAGTGAATACGACGGCTTTACCGCCGAGGTGTATCCCCGCTATGTCGAGCGGATGCGGGCTCTGCACGCGCTCGACTTTGACGATCTGCTTGTTGAAACGCTGCGCGTTCTTCGTGAAAACGAGCAGGTCGCCGGTCGTTGGCAGAGTCGTTTCCGCTACCTGATGATCGATGAGTATCAGGATACCAACCACTGTCAGCTCGAGCTTCTGCGACTCCTTTGCAAAAAGCACGGCAACCTGGCGGTCGTTGGTGATGACGATCAGTCGATCTACGCGTGGCGAGGCGCGGACAGTCGCAACATCTTGCAGTTTGAAAAGCAGTTTCCCGGTGCGAGCGTGATCAAGCTAGAGGAGAACTATCGCTCGACGGGGGGCATCCTGGCAGCGGCCAATGCGGTCATCGAAAAGAACACAGCGCGCCATGGCAAAACCCTGTGGACGCAGCGCGGTGCGGGAGATCCCATCCAGCTAGTGATTGCCCCCGGTGAGGATGAGGAAGCGCAGTTTGTAGCCGAGGAAATCGACAGCTTGGTGATGGCCGGTAAGTGTGATCTGCGCGACATCGCGGTGCTGTACCGAACCACCCGTCAGTGCGAGCCGATTGAAACGGCGCTGCGATCGGCGCGTATCGAATACCACGTCATTGGTGGCCAAGCGTTTTTTGATCGCAAAGAGGTCAAGGACGCGATGGCCTACTTGAAGCTGATCACCTATCCACATGATGAGCTGGCGCTGCGCCGGGTGATCAACTATCCACCACGAGGGATTGGTCCTCAAGCCATGGACGGGCTCTCTGCGCTGCACAAGGAGTCGCGAAGGAAGCGTCCAGATACATCGCTGTGGGAGGTCGTTCGCGATCTGGTTTCCCACAAGACCGGTTCCTTGGATCTGTTCGCCAGCGAGGAGTCCGCGCCCGAGCATGAAGGACTGTCTAGTCGGATCATGATCTCGCTCCAGCGGTTTGTGCGAGCGATCGAAAAGTATCAAAAGCTCTATGCGCAGCTCGGCGGTGGTCGGCTCAAGGAAGTGGCAGAGGAGCTGCTGCGTGAGGTCGGGGTTCAGGATGATCTGGTGCGGGCCGGTCCCACGATGGCACAGTCCGAGAGGCGACTCCGCAACCTCAGTGAATTTCTGGCCAGTATGCAGCGCTATGCGGAAAAGGCCGGACCCGACTTTGACATGCTGTCCTACCTGAATCGATTGACGCTGTCTTCGCAGGATGAGGACGCCGATGACTCGCTGCGTGATGCGGTGACGCTATCGACGCTACATGGGGCCAAGGGTCTGGAGTGGAAGGTGGTGTTCTTCGTCGGTCTGGAAGAGGAGATATTGCCGCACAAGCGATCGCTTGCTCCTCGTCAAGCGGATCACACCATTGCTTCCCGGCGTCTATCGGAAGGGGAGGGCGATGATCCCGAAGGGGATCCACACTCGTCCGATCTGTCGGAAGAACGACGTCTGTGCTACGTCGGAATCACCCGTGCCCGGCAGAAGCTGTATATCTCACGGGCCGAGATGCGCGGCGGTTGGCCCAAGAACCCGAGCCGCTTTCTCGACGACATTCCGCCCAATCTTCTGATCGTACGGGATCTGGAAGGCCCGCCCCCCAAGCAAGATCCCCATGACGAGGAAGCCTTCGTCAAGGCCCTGATCGCCCAGTCGCTCTCCGTCTCGGAGTAGCCTAAGCCGCCGATGTTCTTCCCAAGATGGGTGAACCCTGGTACATGATTCAGTGGAAGAACAGGAAGCGAGCGGCGGTAAGATGAGCGGGAGAACCCGAATAGCTGGTTGGGGTGGCGTGGGGACGGTGGGCGAACAGCGCCTGTCAGAAGATCTGCTGCATGCCACTGAGGGTGTGCCGCTGTCCCGAGGACTCGGTCGATCCTACGGAGACTCTGCGGTTCCGCCTCTTTCCGATCCCGTCGTTGTGGGAACCACCCTGGCCGATCGCATCTTGTCTTTTGATGCCGAGAGCGGTGCCCTGCGTGCGGAGTCCGGTCTGTCGCTGTATGAACTGAATCGGATTTTTCTGCCGCGTCGCTTCTTTGTTCCGGTGACACCTGGGACACAGTTTGTGACGCTCGGTGGGATGGTCGCCTCCGATGTCCACGGCAAGAACCATCATGTCGAGGGCTGCTTTGGGGAGCATGTCCTAGCGCTGCGGATGCGAGTCGGTGATGGTCGAGTTGTGGACTGCTCGCCGACCGTTCATTCCGATCTGTTTTTCGCTACGCTCGGGGGTATGGGGCTCACCGGACATATCCTGGAAGTCACGTTCCTGATGAAGAAGATTCCGTCTTCATGGATCTACCAAGAGACAGAGCGGGTGGCGGACCTCGATGCTCTGCTGGATGCGCTCGGTGAGGCAGCTCGTCAGTTTCCGATGACGGTGGCGTGGATCGATTGTCTGAACGAGGGTCGGGGAATGGGTCGCGGAATTCTCTATCGCGGACGCTGGGCAACAGAGGCCGAGGCTCCGAAGCAGGCCCCCAAACCCAAGCTGCGACTGCGGGTTCCGTTTCAACTTCCGTCCTGGGCGATGAGTACGGAGTCGGTTCGGCTGTTCAACTCGGCGCTGTATCATCAACACATCCCGAGGGTCCGGCGCGGCATTGTTTCACCCGAAGAGTTCTTCTATCCGCTGGATTCGATTCGTGACTGGAATCGGATCTACGGCAAGCAGGGCTTTACCCAGCATCAGGCGGTGTTGCCAGCGTCAAAGGGACGGGGCGCGGTGCGGCGATTCCTAGAGCTTCTGACATCGCAAGGGGGGGCTTCCTTTTTGTGCGTGCTCAAGGACTGCGGCAAAGAGGGACGCGGGATGTTGTCATTCCCGATGCCGGGAACGTCGATTGCGCTCGATCTGGCGCTTCGAGATCGAACCCAGGAGCACATCGATCGCCTCAACGAACTGGTGATTCGTGAAGGGGGTCGAATTTATCTCACCAAAGACGCGCTGACTCGTCCCGAGCACTTCGCCCAGATGGAGCCACGGCTGGCTGCATGGCAGAAGGTGCGCGACAAGTGGGATCCCGACCATCATCTGCGCAGTGCCCAATCGGTGCGTTTGCTCGGAGACAAACCATGAATGTAGTGATTTTGGGGGCGACCAAAGGAATGGGCCGGGCGCTGGCACGGCTGTGCGCCGAACGGGGGGATCGACTGTTTTTGCTCGGTCGGGACGCCGAGGATTTGGCCCGTAGCGTGGCCGATCTGGGGGTGCGTGCCGGGCCAGGACCGCAGGTCGGGTTTGCGCAGTGCGATCTCGAAAAGACAGAGACGTTTGAGACCGCCCTGACTGCGGCCAAACAGCAGCTCGGGCACATCGACGCAGTGGTCGTGACGGCCGGACTGTTTGGTACGCAGGAGCAGCTCGAAGCCGATCCTGAGCTGACCGAGCGGGTGCTGCGGGTGAACTTTGTGAGCACGGTGCTGTTCTGTGAAGCAGCGCGGAAGTTGCTGCTGACGCAAGGTGGTGGCACGCTGTGTGTGTTCAGTTCCGTTGCTGGTGATCGGGCACGCAAGCCAGTGGTGCTATACGGGGCCAGCAAAGCGGGACTCAGTGCCTATCTAAATGGACTCGATCACAAATATTACTCTTCTGGTCTGCGTGTTATCTGCGTCCGTCCGGGCTTTGTGAAGACCGGCATGACTGCTGGGCTGCGTCCGCCACCGTTTGCCGGTGAACCAGAGCAGGTTGCTCGTGAGGTTCGCGCTGCGCTGCTGTGCCCACGTCCGGTCGTCTACACACCGATCGTGTGGGAGCTGGTGATGACCGCGATCTCGATGCTGCCGCGTGCGGTGATGCGCCGTATCAACTTCTAGCCAATCACTTGGGTCGGCGGACCGACCGGCGCGATCAATTCTGGCAACTTCCTGGGGGGGATGATGACCACGAACGCTTGTAGGATATTTAGTCTTTTTATATGTCTCTTATTCATCACACTAAGCGGACGGCCTGGCGAGGCGAGCGAACCAGAGACCCGGCCACCGATCAAAGTCAAGGTCGGCATCTATCTGCTCAACGTCGGTAAGCTCGATATCGGTGCGGGTACCTACGGGATGGACTTTTACATCTCGTTTCGCTGTAGCGAAGACTGTCAACCTGGGAGTTTTGAAATCCTCAACGGTCGCGCCAGCATTGAAAAGAACGACGATGAGCCTCGTTTCAAGGTATTTCGGGTCCGGGCCGATCTGGTGGCTCAACTGGACCTGCGGGCGTTTCCGTTTGACGCTCACCGGCTCGTGATTTCCCTGGAAGACAAAATCCTTCAGGACAACCGGCTGATCTACGAACCGGATCTGCAGATGACCGGAGTCCATCCATCCGCAGTGGTGGTCGGCTGGTCTCTCGATAAACAGTGGCGTGTCCAGATCGATCGGGACAGCTATGAGGTGTACGGGCAGAGCTATTCCCGAGCGACGTTTTCGATCGGTGCGCAGCGGCCCAAGCTGAGTGCGTTTCTGAAGAACCTAACGCCCGCGCTGATCATTACGCTCAGCGGCTTTTTGGCACTCCTGATGGGAGCGGACAAGGCGACCTCGCGTTTGACTTTGACTACTTCTGCGCTGGTCGGTTCGGTGCTGTTTCACATCAACATGACGTCCTCGATGCCGCCCATCGGCTACCTGACGTTTGGCGATCGCTTCATGATGATAAACTACGTGGGCTTGGTCTTGGTGCTGATGGTAAACGTCAAGGTGCTCGCGATTAGTGAGGCGGGAGCAACGACGCTGGCGGGCTCGGTGCTGGACAAGATCAAGTACTGGTTCCTAGGGAGCTACGCGCTCATCCATATCATCCACGCGTGGATGCTGCACTAGCGTTCCTTGGCCAGATAGCGGCGGAACTTGGGAAGGAGTCCGGCACAACCGACCACACCAGCCAGACCGATCAAGCTAGAGATGGTGATGGCGCGGCGCACGCCAGTCAGTCCCGCCAGCAGGCCAAGCTGCGTATTGCCGAGCATCGGTCCGCTCAGGTACGAGATCATCTCAATTCCCGCCAGTCGACCGCGTAGCTCGCTCGGAATGGTCTGATTCCAGATCGTGGAACGGAACACCCCGCTGATCATGTCGGCGTAGCCAGCGGCAATCAGGAACGCCATGGCGATTGGGAAGGAGTGAGAGGCACCAAAGCCGATCATCAGCGCACTCCAGCTTCCGGCCGCCCAGAGCACCATCAACCCGTGACGTCGTACGCTCCGCGTCCAACCACTGGTGAGTGAGCCGAGCAGCGCGCCCAGTGCGATGCCGCTGTGCAGCCAACCCAAATAGGCCGCGCCCCCATCGCGACTCCCCGCGAACGCTTCCGCAACGGCGGGAAACAGCAAATTGGGCATCGAGAACGTCATCGCCACAATGTCGACCAAGTAGGTGCCGATCAGCTCCTGTCGACTCATCGCGTATTGGAATCCTTCTTGTACCGCTGCCAGCGAAAAGCGCGCCGAGGATGGTGCCGCCGGAATATTACGCAGACTCCGTACCGCAATCATCGCTGCCACGAATGTCACCGCATCGAGCGCGAACGCCAGCGCTGGACCCTGCTTGGCCAAGATGAGTCCTGCCAGTGCGGGACCGGCAATTGCTCCCACGTTGTAACGGAAAGAGCTGAGCACGCCGATCGAAGCCATGTCTTCTTTGGTGACCAATAGCGGTGTCAGTGCTTCGATCGCAGGCCTGTGAAATCCACTCAGTACGGCCATGATTGCCGAGGCTGCAATCAGTAGGGGGGCCGAAAGCGCGCCTCGAAACGCCACCACCGAAAGCAGTCCGATACACAGGGTCATTCCCCCTTCGCACAGCAGCAGCAGTCGCCGCCGGTCCATCGTATCCGCCAGCGCACCCCCAAACAGTCCCCCGACCACCGATGGCACGAGCTGAATCACCCCCAAGAGTCCGAGCAGCTTCGGAGAGTGAGTGATCTGAAACAGAGCGTACGGGAGCGCCACGTAGCTCAGCATCGAGCCAAGCAGCGAGACGAACTGACCGAAATACAGGACTCGAAAGTCGCGATGACGTCGCAGCGGATCAATATCAGGAAGAACTGGCATAGGTGGACCCGCATTGTGTCATACCTTTGCAGCCGTTGTCTGCGGGCGCTGTGATGTCGATCAGTGACCTTTTTTGTCGTCGCTGACGGAATATTTTTGTACAAGGGCGTAACCAAACCAATGCCTCAAACGTGGATGGTGCGGAGGTCATCATGAGAAGCTCATCCGTCGTTTCCGAACTGTCCACGCAGGTTTCCCCACAGTCCGTTCGTGCGCTTCCCAAGCTCGGACCGATTCAGGCGCTGTCCGGGATCGTGTTTGCGACTTTTTTGATATTGCATCTGGCCACCGCGATCTCCGGACTGTTTGGAATCGCCAACTATGATGGAACCCTGACTCATTTGCGCCGCTTGTATCGTCCTCATGTGTTGGTCGAACTGACGGTGATTGGGCTCAGCGGTACGGTTCATTTGGCCTGCGCGGTGCTCCAGATGATCCGACGGCGGAAG
>CALLYL010000335.1 GCA_937859535.1 uncultured Myxococcales bacterium | reverse complement strand
GGGAAAAGTCCACACTCAGTTGGGACAACGTCACCACTTGGCGCTGTCCATCCAGCGCCAGGGCGCCAGTCATCGGGCCAGACTCCGGAGTCCGCAGCGGCCGGGCGATCCGAATCGGATTGCCACGCACGGTTGCACCGGTGCCTTGCCGACCATCGGGAACGGTCAGTCCAACCGTTGCAGAGAGTGGATAGTAACGGATCAGTCCGGTCTCGTTTCCAGCGAGCCGAACCTCAGTTCGTGCATCGATTTCGGACGCCGTCAAAACCCGATTCCACAGCCTGACTTCGGCAATCCGTCCAGCAAAAGGAGTGGTTCCGGATGGACCGCAGCCCAGCCATGACAGACCGTCTGACTGAATCGTCTTTGCGGACTCCTTTTGAAGAACTACCCCGGCGATTCGCTGTCCGGAAAGGTAGAAGGTCGCTTGCCGGGTTCCATCTTTGGCGCTCACCGCAGACACTGAAACACCGAGATGAAACCAGATGTCGCTGCGCAGGATGGAAGGACATCTCGCTGACCACAGACCGCTCTCCGTTGCGAAGAGAATCACGAGATCGTCGCTGGTCTTGTCACGGCAGAGGATGACGCTGCGATTGGCCAGGGTACTTCCAAAACAGATGAGGGTCTCATCTGCTTTCGGTCCCCCAGAACAGAAGATCCAGGCCTCGATGGTGAATCCTGGTCGCAGATCCACTGCCTGCGAAGGAAGCTGTGCCGCGCCTCCTGCTCCATTGAATGCAAGCGTTTTTGCGTCGGGACGCCAGCTCTCCAGATTCACTTGCGAACCGAAAAGGAGCCCAGCTTGCGGGCTCCAGAGCACACGATCGGGTACCACGCAGCCCTTCCGATCGTACAGTCGATATAGATGGACAAGACCGATCTCCGACCCCGTCAGCCCGTTGTACTTCACGTTCACAATCTCGGTCGCGGAGAGTGCACGGTCGAAGAGTGCGAGGTCAGCGATCTGACCGCTCAGCAGTGGGTCGGCGTTCCAGTTGCTCTTTCCGACATAGGCGCGACTGCGAACAACGCCGGAACGGGGCATCATCATTGACGTCTTGCTTGTGACCTTCGTTCCGTTGACGTAGATCGCCGCGGTTCCGTCTGCACTCAAGGTGGCCGCAACATGGAACCAGTTTCCATCGCTCGGCAGGACTCCAGTAGTAGTGATCAGCTCGGTCTGCAACCCGCCATTGTAAATAGCGAGTTCTAGCTCCGTGCTGGAGTAGCGACACAGGATGATGTTGTCGCTGGCGGAGCCATTTCCCAAGTCGACGATCCGTGCGAAGCGACCATACTGTTTAAAGAGCACCCAGGCCGAGATCGTGAATCCACGTGACAGATCCGTGGCCAGTGGAAGCAAGGCAACATAGTCGCTCGTTCCGTTGAAAGAGAGACCGTTTCGGCTTCCCGTAACCTGTGTGGTCAGTGTGCTGAAGATCGAGCCGTGTGCTGCCGCTGGACTTGAGTCGATCGCCTGTGTCGAAAGCGGCGTGTCCAGCCGATACAGTCGACAAAGTCCGCTCTCGTTTCCTGCAAGTGGCGTAGCATACGTTGCTGCGATCTGACTCGCGGTGCGTGGCGCAGAAAAGATTCTGACTTCGGACATCTGGCCACGAAACAGCGGATCGCCGCTCCAGTTGCTCTTCCCAATCCAACATTTGCTGCGAACCACTCCACTGCGGGGCGCGTGGATGGATCCCGTTGCGACTTCGACACCGTTTACATAGATATGCGCATCGCCCTTGCTGCCATCCGCCGAGACGGAATCGAGCGTCACTGCGACGTGGAACCAACTACCGAGCGGAATCGCATCAGTGGCTCGCAGCTCGTCATAGGAAGAGTCGCGGTAAATTGCCAGGACCAGATCGCTGGTGGTGCTGTACCGGGCGATCACGATGTTGTTTGCGGCTTGCCCTGCGCCCAGGTCGACAATCCGAGTCCAAGATCCTGTTCCGGTAAATCGGACCCAGGCCTCCATCGTGAATCCCTTGGAGAAGTCTTGCGAAAGGGACGGAATCTGGACATAGCAGCCGGTGCCATCGAACTCGAGCGGATATTTGTGCGGAAGGCTGGTCCAGGTCGCGCCAAGTTGTAGCGTTCCCGATGTCTGCGCCACACTAGCAAGTGCGCTTCCGGTCTTCTCGTGCAGCGGATACGCGCGGGACAGACGGGAATCTCGCACATCGATGGATGTGCTGAGCTGCTGCACAAGCTCGGTTGCGCTGCGAACCGCATTCCATAGCTGCACGTCACAGACGCGTCCCTTCAGATCAAACTGCGTCCCTCGACTGCTGTGGCCGACGTAGCACTGGCTTCGGGTGACTCCCGCTTTAGGAGCCTGCAGCTGCTTGGATGCCAAAGCGACGCCTCCCACGTAGATGGTGGCGTTCCCTTGTGGATCGATGACGGCGGCAATGTGCTGCCAGGATCCAGCGTTCAGCACGCCAGTTGGCGTTTCAAGCCGAGACGAAAGACCATCTTGTGAGATCTCCAGCGCCAGCGCTTGCAGTCCGCTGGCCCGCGAAAGGACGATCGAGTCCGTATTTGGCCCGTTGCCAAGCTCGATAATGCACTCGTCGACCTTGACTCCATCGAAGTATACCCACGCGCAGATCGTGACTCCTTCCGCTGACACCAGCTCGAAAGGGGGAAGCTCTACATAGTCGCCTTGACCGTCGAGCCCCAGCCCGCCATGGGTCGAAAGCGGCTGCACCGAACGGAGTCGCGTTGCCGATCCAACAATCTTTGCCTGTCGCGAATCAGCTCCTGGGCTGGTCTTGTCAAAGCAGAAGCTTCCACTCCCTTCATCCAGTGGATAGCAGCGGAGCAGCCCTGTCTCGGTGCCTTGCAACGTCCGATTCATCGTGCTCCGGATCTCGCTGGCGGTACGTGCGACAGACCAGAGGCGGACGTCCGCAAGTCGTCCCCACAGGAGCGCGTTTTCCGTCCAGTTGCTCTTCCCAAGGTAGGACTTGCTTCGCGTCACGCCGCTCTTTGGTAGCGGTAAGTTCCCGGATGCCCGAGGGACTCCGTTTACGTACAGACATGCCGGACCGATTCCTGTGGAGCTGCCGCCGATGCTGACCGCAACGTGAAGCCAGACTCCGTTTTGGATGACTCCAGTCGCTGGCAGCGCCCCCCATGTGTTGCCGTAAATCTGAACAGAGAGGTCACTGGTTGAGCCCTCACGCGACAAGATGATGTTGTCGATTCCGGGTCCGGACCCGAGATCAACGATCCGTGCGCCGCTGGTCGTCTCCTCGAAATACACCCACGCCTCAATCGTCAGACCGCGCGACAGATCATCAGACAGCGGAGGTAGCTGCACAAATGTATCGGCCCCGTTAAACATCAGCGCTTGGGGTGGAGGAAACACCGTGGCGAGCGATGCGGGCGGTGCTTGATTCCACGCCACAATCGCAGCAGGGCTTGCGTGTAGACCGCGTGGGGTTGCATCCTTGGCCAGTGTGCCGCTGGTTTCATTCAGTGGATAGTAACGGTAGAGGCTGGGCGTCTCTGGATCCTGCGGTACATACAGCCCTGCCAGGATCTCCTCGGCGGAACGTGCGACGTTCCACAAACGAACTTCCGCAAGTCGACCCTTTAGAAAGATGGTCGGATCCCAGTTGCACTTACCCACGTAGCAGCGGCTGCGGACCACATTGTTTGGAATCGGCCCTCGATCTGAGCAAATGAGGACTCCGTTTCGATAAAAGGAAAAGAGCGCCGTGCCATCCGCAGCGACTCCGCTCATCGTGATCGCCAGGTGCTGCCACCGGCCCAGCTCCAACAGCGCCGGGGCTTTGATGTAAGTAGCAGGCACGTTCACCGACGCTGAGCCTTTATACACCCGCAAGAACAGAGCATTTGTTCCGGACTCACGTCCGATCAAAATGTCATCTGCTGCGGTCCCGGTTCCTGGTCCATTGCCCAGATCAAACAGTGTCGTCCATGCGCGAACCTCGCTGTGATAGACCCAGGTTTCGAGGGTCCATGGCTGCGAGAAGTCCAGATCGACAGGTGGCAACGTCAGGTAGTCCTTGTCACCATCAAGCTGCATCGCCGTGGGCAGTGTGATGGGATCTCGCAGCGTCGGTCCGGCAAGTCCAAACAGAACCGCGCTGGCGCTTGCGTTCTGAAGCACCGCGTCTTGCACCCCGGCTGAGTCGACCAGCACCGTACCCGATGTCTCATCGCAGCGCAGATAACGGACAAGTCCTTGCTCGGTGCCGGTGAGTCGACCGTTCATCATCCTCGCGATCTCTGCGGCGGAGCGCTGCACATTCCAGATTCGCAGTTCGCATAGCTGACCCACGAAGTTTGAATCGCCAGAATACCAACTCTTGCCGACGTATCCCGTGCTCCGCGTTTTGTCTTCGGGAATGTGCAACTGGGCAGACCACTCTGGTTTGGTCTTCCCATCGACAAAGACTTGAGCCACGCCACTTGCATCCAGCGTCGCGGCAACATGCATCCACTGTCCATTGCGAATCACGCCGGGCACGCTCAGCCACTTTGCGACGCCGGCCTTGCAAATTCCAAAGTAGAGGTTCGAGGTCTTCCCTTCGCGACATAAGATGAGATCATCCTGACCCGCGACCAGAAACAGATCCACAATCCGCGACCAGTTCCCAATCTGATCGAAGAAGACCCACGCTTCAATGGTGCAGCCTGCAAACTCACCAGATGAAGAGTGGGTTCGCGTTGCGCCGATGTCGATGTACGCTCCGTTCCCGAGAAGTGCCAGACTGCGGGGTGTACCAAGTGGTGCCTCAGTGGCAGGACAGCTCACGGCGATCGACGTCGTTTCGTCGTTCCAGGTGCTCTCGACATAGGAAGTATCGCCAATCAGGATCTTGCTGCCGCCGGAAAAGTTCGTGTCCCACCACAGTGTTGCTTTCCATCCGGGCGGAACCTTGACGGAGCTTACCTCATCGTTTCCGATCAGCAGCCCATTGTGGCGTCCTGCACCCAGTTCCTGATAACTGCCGGAGAAGTCTGCATCTTTGTAGATCGTGACCTTCGCCATGGGAATCTATTCCTCGCAAATTGAAGTGTGGACAGACGATTCCTTTTCCGGACACGCTTTCCGAAGGGAAGTGGTCCGGACAAACTGGAGGAGTGTCTTACAGAACGGCACTCCCAACGAAGGCCAAAAGCGATAAGTGATTGCATCAAGGATCGACTGGCAAGACAAGCCTCATCGCATCTGGAAGGAATATCGGTGAGTTGCGTTCGAGACGCCATTTGTCCGCGCATCAGTGAACTCAACGTGCTTCGATCGCAATTGACGCTTGCTGCACTTGCGCTGGACAATTGGAACATGACGCCAATCAGTGATCCCGGCGGTCTGCGCATTCTGCTCTCCTTTCTGCGGAGCACCGATTCAGGAGATCCGTTTGGATTTCACATGGGTCCACAGGAATACGTCTTGCCAACCGAGCAAGGCGAGAGCCCGAGCGCCTACCTGGACTGGGATCAGTCTCTGCTATCCGACCTGGAACAACTGCGGCGATCCAGAAGAGATCCAACCGTGCTCCAGCGCGTCGGTGAGCGGCTGCGGAAGTTCGTGTGGGACGCAGGCTTTTCGCGCAACGAACCAGAGATCCGCGCGGCGATTGAGCGAAGAGAGCCAATCACCATCACGATTCGTTCTTCCGCAGCAGAGCTGTTCGCTCTCCCGTTTGAGCTGCTGACCCTTCGCACCGGACAAACGCTGGGAGAGTGTGACTCGCTGCTACTTCGGTACGAGTGGCCAGACAACCCCGCACGAACGGAGCAGCCTTCACCGCGAGCAGAGGGCGGTCGAATCCTGCTTGCGTGGTCCGCTGCAGGCGGAAGTGTCCCAGCCAACGAGCACTCTCAAGCGATCACCGCAGCCGCCAAGCAAGCTGGATTCACCTTTGATTCTCGCCGTGACATGTTGGCGCACGCATCGGTCGAGCGGATCGTCGATACACTGGCGGCGGCGCAGAGCACGGGTGACCCGATCGCGATCTTGCACCTGCTCTGTCATGGCACAGACATCGGCTCGACCTTCGGTCTGTGTCTCGATGGCGAAGACGAAGCGGTCAGCGTGGATGCAGCCCAGTTGCGTGCGCAGCTTGCACCGTTCGCCAACATGGTGCGCCTGGTGATCTTGTCGGCCTGTGACTCTGGCAATGGCGGCACACTTGGCGGACAGCTCGGCAGTGTCGCGCAGACGCTCCAGCGTTGTGGATTTCAGGCGGTCATCGCGTCGCGCTATCCGCTCTCTGTGGTGGGCTCACTGGTGTTTGCAAAGACGTTCTACGCAAAGCTGCTGGCGGTTCCTTGTTCGGTCGAGACCGCGTTTGTGGCAGCGCGTCGAAAGCTGCTTCTGAGTGACGTTGCGGTTCCGCAAACTGATCGCTCACTCGACTGGGTGAGCCTTCAGCTCTACGCACGACACAGTGATGGAGAACAGACCCGACCGATTGTCATTCGTCCGTACCGAGGACTGCTGGCCTTTCAACCTGAGCACAGTCGCTTTTTCTTTGGCCGCGAGCGTGAAACAGAAGAGATCCTCGCCGACCTACATACACTGGTTGAAAGTGGGAAACCTCGATTGCTGATCTGTGCGGGGGCCTCCGGAACCGGAAAGTCATCGCTCGTCTTTGCCGGTGCGATTCCCAAGCTACTTGCCGCAGATCCGACGCTTGTGTTCTTGCGAATGCGCCCGGGATCTGCCCCCATCCAGACGCTCCGCGACAAACTTGCCGAGCTTCCTCCTGATCGTAAAGGAGTCCTGGTGGTCGATCAGTTCGAGGAGCTGTTTACGCAGACCAAGGCGGCTGACGTTCGCGAGGCCTTTGCCCAGAA
>CALLYL010000334.1 GCA_937859535.1 uncultured Myxococcales bacterium | reverse complement strand
TCCTGTGGTCTCCGGATCGAACGATGTGTTCATCAATTCAAAACCAGCCGCCCGGGTGACAGATGTGGGAGTTGCTGTGCCTTGCTGCAACAGCAATACATATATGATTTTGAAAGGAAGCTCTACGGTTTATATCAATGGGCTACCGGCTGCCAGGATTGGCGATCCGACACTACATTGCAGTATTTATCCAGGTCAGCTAGAATCTAACGGATCTACAAATGTAAATATTGGCGATAGTGCTAGCATGGGGTTCGGATTCCCAGGATTATCTTCAACCCCGAAGGACAGTATTGACACATCTGGACATAGTCCTGCAGATGGAGCGAGCAGGGAATCGACTGCAGGACCCCACGCCGACGATCAAGTTGACGCGTCAGTCGACCCGACTGTTGCTAAATGGCGGCTCATCTTTGACGATGGACAGGTTGTTCGAGGTGCTCTATCGGATTTTCATGGAGGCTCTGGACGAAATGCAAGACTTCGCTCAGAAGAAGGCCTACACATTATCGATAATTTAGAGAAACACTCTTTCTATGGAGTTGATTTATCAGGGACTGAGACGTTGCGCGGAACAATTGTTGATCACGGGGGAGAACCAATTGCTGGAGCAGTAATTCATGTCTCACGTTCTTTCGGTGATGCAGAAGAAATAGTGTGTCGTTCCGATGGAAGCTTCGAACTATCCGGGCTACTGAAGGAAGAACCCTGCTCGGTAAGCATTCTCCGTGGTAAACATGCGCGTGGAAGATTCGTCGATGAAGACGGCCATGGCCTGCCCCGGACCCAAGCTGTCCTACATCTTGCTGACGACACTCGCGCAGCCATCGTTGCTGACTCAGATGGTTGGTTTGAACATCAAACTGCTGTATCAGGTGAGGGGTTTGGGGTCGAAGTGCTACAGTTCTCGGCCCGCGCGAAAGGTCGATTTGTCGATGAAAATGAACGTCCGCTTGTCGGCGTCCGATTTGTGATCCGCCGACACGATGGCCGGGAGATCGAGGTGGTCTCTGATGGCGCGGGATCATTCAATGTAGATGAATTTCTTCCGGGTGAGCAGTTCTCCATCGAAGTGATGACCATTGATTATTTGCGTTGATATAGCAGAGAAACTCGAGGTTGATATGGCAGACATACGGAGAAACGTTAGAGCGATTGGTCAGCGAATAAGCGGTCTACAGGCTGGCGAAACATATACTTTCGTGCTGAAACGTCCGAAGCCAGCGCCGGACTTGACCAATGCTCGACGTTGCGTCAAGCTAACCTCTGCTTATATTGATGTCGTGCGCAGCATCACGGATGAACTTGATCATGCACATCAGCGCGCAATGATTGGTGATTCATCAGGCGCGAAAACAGCATTCCAGAAGGCAAAAAGCCTATTTGATGGGATAGGCATAGCTGTCTCGAACGCTCATGGCCACGCAGAGGATGCGAAAGGCGATTCAGCGGATTCACCATCAGAAACCAAGGATGCATACGAATCAGCAGCCAAGGCTGCTGAACTCTCGATCAAGCACGCAGATTGGGTCGCGAAAGGACTTGACGAAGTATTCCGTGCCGTCGCTGCGTTTATCGATGAAGTCTCAATCAGAGAGCACGGGTAATATCAACGAGTTCGCATAGTGAGGAATGCTCATGGAAACAGATCAAATTTCCTCTCAGCTTAGTGCTGTCCGTAGTGAACTAGGCGTAATCAGTCAAGATACTTTAACGGAGCTTCGGAGACTTGTCATCACTGGCCTCGGTGCCAGCGATGATCTTGGACGAGCTGTTGAACAATGCGAGAGAAGTGATCTGTCCACGGCCAAAGCAAAAATTTCCCAATTGGAAACTGATCTAGTCAGACAGGAAGAGCAGTTCAACAAGGTTGTGAAGAAATCACAAAGTAGCATTGAAAAAGCTGCAGCCGCAGGAGCGCTCAACGCAGCCAATCGAGTGCAAGACGCAGCCAAGAATGTTCAGGATGCCATCAGTGACTATAAAGATGTTATCGCAAACGGCATTGAGAAAGTCAGAAAAGCGGTCGTAGATGCAGTTGGCCCAGTTATCGAGAAGCTTAGAACATTTGTGGAAAATCTAATTAAACGACTCAAAGATTTATGGGAGAGAGCCAAGCAGTCACTTGGTGAACTTCAAAAGCAGATAGAGCGGATTTTTGGCGATATGTTGGTTTGTCTTCAGACACTCATTTCGGAGGGGATGACGGCGTTCCAGCAGGGAAAGCAAGCATTTGAGGCAGCCAAGGCAGCAGGACAAGCCGTGGCAAGCAAAGAGTGGGAAAAAGCGAAACAGAAAGCAACTGAGGCGAAGACTGCTGGCGAAGCTGCGTATAAGGCAGGGGAGAAGTGCTACGAGGCCGTCAAAAAACTTGTCAAAGAGCTTCCGATAGACGCCGATGCGCTTTTATCAAGCATTAAGACGCACGTTAAGGCAGCTCAAGACGCGGCAGCGGAGGCCCTTGACGCAACCAAGAGTGATGCGTTGGCTGTCTGTGACCAAGCCAAGCGCAGCGCAGTGCAGCTTCGCTCCACAGTAGAGTCTGAGATGTCTTTGTTTGAAAAAAGGTCTAAGCAAACGGCAGAAAGACTGCGAACGATCCTGGTCAATGCAGTGACGGACATCGAGCGTCAGGCGATTCAGGATGCACAAAATCTGCTCCAGGAACTGGAACTGAGTGGCCAAGAACTGCTTGGCGTGCTCCAGAAGTCCGTACAGAAGTTAGGCTCGGCGGCGCATGATAGCGGTGTTTCGGGTAAGAAAAAGGAAGATGTCGAGCCCCAGGTCCAGGAGTCCATCACCCATCAGGAAGATGCGCAGGGCAAGATCAAAAAGGTCCAAGAGATCGAGGGGAAACTCTGGTCTTGCAATTGGAACGGACTTGGGGGGATTGGGCAAGAACTCCAACAGGTTGCAGCGGATTTGGTAAGGGCTGGGCGTCAGGTCGCAGACCAAGTGTCGTCTCTGGCTGGCGACGTCAAGCAAGCGATCGCCGAGTTTAATGAAGAGGCAGGGGCCGCGCTCCGTCAGCGGGTCGAACAGTGGAAGGGCGTGGCGTCGGCAGCTGAGTCAACCTATCAAGAACTGAAGTCAAGCCTTGAGAAGCAGCTTACCGAGCTAAAGCAGGAAGCCGAGAAGACAATCAGAGATGCCGAAAGCGGTCTAGAGCAACTAAAATCGTCATTTGATCAGTTTGTCGAAGCAGGGTCCCAGGCGATCGATAAACTGAAGAAACTCGACCTAAAAGGAGCAATGACTCTAATTAACAAAGGAAAAGATCTTTATGAAAAAGGTAAATCTTTTTACGAACAAATGAAATCTCACTATGAAAAGTTAAAGCAACAAGTACTGGCATTGAAGGATTCAGTAGAGCATTTCATTCATCAGGCCGATGGCGTGATCAAGCAAGCAGCGCAAGCAGCGGAAGATACCGTGACAACAGCAAAGCATGTCGGTGACACATTGCGTGAAAAGAGCCAGAAGCTGATGGAGAGTGCTGGCCAGAAGCTGGACCAAGCCAAAAAATCGATGACGGAGGCGCAGCGAAGCGTCGGATCGGTGGCGGGGATTGCTCGACACGCCGGTGATGCAGTGAAGCAAGGATGCGAAGCTGCCGGGAAGTCAGTCACTGCCCTAGCAACGGCGGGCACTGCGGCACTCCAGTCTGGCTTTGGAGTCAAAGAGGCAGCGATGGCTGCGGCAGGGACGGTTGAGGAAGATGTAAGGAAAGGCGTGCTGAAGCTCTGCGAGACTGCGCAGAAGGCAGTCGACGGCGCTAAGAACGCAGCCAAGCAAGCAGCAGAAGCAGCACAGCAGGTTGCCAGCGGAAATGCTGGCGGGGCCATGGCATCGGCTCAGAGCGCCGAACAGCAAGCGATTTCTGCCCGAGGAGATTCCCAAGAGGCTCAGGATCAAGGAAACAGAGTTTCAGCCGATGCCAAGCAGGCTCATGCCGCTAACACGGATCCCACCGCTTTTCGTCAACGAGAAGCAGAGAGGGCCAAATCACAGGGAGCGGGAAGCCCAGGTGTCAGCGCTGGCGGCACATCAGCTACGACGAGTGGCGCACAATTTGGCGGAGCGGCCGGTTCGTCATCCACCGACACGAAAAAAATGGCGGAAGCTGATGATGCCGCCGGAACCGGACTGCCCGCTGACGGCAATGTTACGGCGACGATTGCGAAAGAGACCGCAGCCTCGGTTAGCAAGGACACACCGAGCGATGGCCGCGGCGGGGTACCAGTGGCGATGGAGCGGGCCTCGTCAGTCGCGAAAGACGAAAACTCTACCGTCCCCGGAATTGCCAGCGCTCCTCAAAGCCAGGTACAATCATCACAGGGGAAGGGTTTGTTTGAGCAGCTCAAGGATCTGGCTGGCGGGGACTCCACGCCCAGACCAAAGGGAGGAACGGCGGCCGACGACGGCGCTGCAAAGCTCGACACACAGAAGGCCAAGCAGTCCGTTGCGCCCGATGGCAAGGGCCTGCTCGGTCAAGTGAAGGACGTCCTCGAATGAAAGGCTGCACCAGACAGAAGCGCATAGCGGGTATCTGGTGACCAGGGAGATGCAAGGATGAACAATCAAGCGGCGGAGATTCCAGCCGGAGCGGCGGTACCCAAGGAAGCAGAGAAACCGCACGAGTTGGTCGGGACGGTCGTTGGCGGTTACCGCGTGGTGCGGAAGATCGCCGAGGGGGGGATGGGGGTAATCCTCGAGGCCAAACATCTGAATCTTGGGCAGATCGCTGCCGTCAAGGTACTCTCGAAGGAGCTGAAGAATGATCGCTCCTATCCCGAGATCTATCAGCGGTTTGTCAACGAGGCCAAAGCGATCAGCCGGATTCAGCATCCAGGGATTGTAAAAGTCTACGACCAAGGGCAGCTTCCCAACGGAACAACCTACATCCTGATGGAGTACCTGGACGGCGAGTCCTTAGACAGGCGCATCGCGCGTGGCCCATTTCAGGCAGAAGGCACATGGATGCCCATTCCCTTGGTCTTGCGGATCTGTCGGCAGCTTGTTTCTGCTCTGGCCGAAGCTCACCGCAAGTCAATTGTCCATCGCGATTTGAAGCCAAGCAACGTCATCCTGGTGGCGGATCCGGAAGCACCGGGCGGCGAACGAACCAAGCTGCTCGACTTTGGCATCGCCAGGTTCACCGACGCAGGACAGAACGTCTCACGCACCGGTACGATGTTGGGAACACCGCTCTACATGTCCCCCGAGCAGTGCATGGGCGAGCGCGTCGATGGCAAAGCGGACGTCTATGCGCTTGGTGCCATGATGTTCGAGATGCTAACTGGTCGGCCTCCATTTGGCGGAACGGCAACCGCGCTGGTCGTCCACCATGCCACCACGCCCGCGCCGGACCTATCGGTAGTGGTTCCCGGCATTCCGGCGGATATCAAGGCGCTGGTCGCAAAGATGCTCCAAAAGGATCGCAAGGCCCGTCCGACCATGATCCACCTCCTGGACGAGCTACGTCGCCTGGAGGCGCTCTACCCGGCGACGGACGACGGCCGCTCGGGCGCAGCGGCAGCGACCGATCCCACCCGGATGTCGATGGACTTCAGCGCACTGGATGGAGCCAAGACAAGGCTGACCCGACCCGCATCGCCGATGGAATCTGCGCTTCGCTGGTGGTGGATCGCCATTCCCACGCTTGCCGCTACCCTGGCCGGCATCAGCTACTTCCTGCTACGATAACCCGCCTAGTTTATCGATTTTGCGCAGCGGAAGCCAAGGATCGGATCGGAAACCGTGAGAGCAGCAGGCCCCCCTCGACAGGAGCCACATATTTCGTCATTTTTATTATCAAAAAAATCGCCTCCGCGATATATCCGCTTAGAGTTATCACATGACTGTCCCCCATTTGATGTCAATGGATATTGGCAAAATGCATGAGATGTCCACTCACTAACGTTGCCAGCAATATCAGAAACACCAGCAGTAGATATTTCTCCCAGAAGAGTCTTTGGAAACGCCCCGACTGGCGAGGTTCCTGTGCTAATTGTTCTATTCCACCAGAGTTGTGCGTTGGGATCTGGCGGCGATATTGGGTTAGCAGCACCCCACGAATATGTACTGCCCTGCGGTCCGCGCATCACATATTCAAATTCAATCTCGGTAGGAAGTCGTTTCTGGTTCTTTCTGCAGTAATTATCTGCCTGATTCCAATCAACACAGTTAATCGGGTGATTCTCTTTTCCTGCAACCTTCCAGTTGCAATTGAATGTCGGACTGAGGTCTGCGCAATTTCCATCGCTAACGCATTGCTGATAGGAGCCCACTGTTACCTCAGTGATATCAAGATAGAATGAAGCCACTGTTTGTTGATTGATAGGCTGTACCGATGGAAGGGCTAAGCGGTTATCGCCCATCATAAAGGTCCCGCCGGGTACGTACACCATTCCTTGGGGCGTCGCGGACAAATCGAGGGGAACAGCAAAGTCTGTGAGCGCGGACATGTCCGGCTGCGAATCGACTGGTTCACAGATGGACGTAGTGGGGTTACAGCGCTGGCCACTTGGACAGGCACGATCGTTGCTGCATGCCGTTTGTCGGGTTGGTAACAAGGAACATCCCATCATTGCGACTGTCAGGATGACACAGCATAGCGAGTGGTCTCGGTTCATCTTCGAGAATCCTTTGCCCCGCTGCGCGAGGCGGTAGCTGGCCGTGCCCGAGCGATCCCGAGGCCGATCAGCGTGCATCCGCCCAGGATCAGTGCACCTCCGGCAGCTAGGGTGCCGATCCCCACGTTAAGTGAGTCATACACTCGATCGCATGGCTGGGAGTCGTCGATACATTTGCCGTCGTAGGTGACCGCAACCGCACCAACTGAAAGAAGACCCCCACCCACTGCGATCGCGGCCGCTCCGCTCCCCAGCAGCCAGCGATTCACTCGTGCTCTCTGCTCGGTGAGTTTTCGGCGTTCATCGGCTTCTTGTTGTGCCCGCCGAACTGCTTCCGCAGCACGCAGCGATGCTTCTTGCGCCTGCCGCAACTCTGCCTCGCGCCGTTGCCGATCCAGCGTCGCTTGCAGATCGGCTTCATACTTCACCTGGCGCTCCGCATACGCAGTTGGAGGCATTGGGCTTTCTTGGCGGTAGCGGGCATACAGCGCTGCGGCTTGTTCCAAGTGAGCGAGCCAGAACTGGGTTCTTCCCATCAGGAGGACCGCCCCACCTGATTCCGATACGAGGCGAGCGGCTAGACGCTCGAGTAGGTTAGTCATGCGAGGGTCTGGCGTGGCCTCCGGTCGCAGCTCACGGAAGAGATCGATCGCATCAATCGCGGCCTCTTCATGCTGCAATGCGAAGTGTGACTCCGCGATGAGAAGCAGCAGCTCAGGGTTCTCACGCTGCGTGGTGCTGGGAATCTGTGACACCACTGCTTCATGAAACTCACGTAGGTACTGCACTCTCCGCTTCGCCTCGGCTTCCTCGGGATTCGGACGTATCTGTTCATGACGAACAAAAAGATCCCATGCCCGCCTCCACTGCTTCAGCCGGTACGCCGTCCTGGCTGCAAACAGGTACAGCTCCGTCCGTTCAGGGTTTTGTTGTTGCTGCTCCTTCAAGATCGCTTGGAGTTCTATGTAACCACTTTGCAACAACCCCTGCTCTTCCCCATCGGGAGTCCGTTCCTCCTGCTGAAAGAGATCGAACAAGTCGATGGCCTGTTCGGAGTTTCGCAGTTTGATATGAACACCGCCGAGCAAGAGCAGGATCCTGTGCAAATCCGGTGCCTTGCGTCGAGCCTCTTCAAATCGTTGTATTGCGTCAGTATAGCGCTTCTGTTCGTCGAGCTGTATGCCTTGAAGATACAACTGGCGCGCACTTTGAGCCCGAGCGGGCGAAAGCACACTCGCCTGGACTCCGCACAGCATGAGTAGTCCCAAGAGCCTACTCAGCGAGCTGTTCCGGCGGTGGAATCGCATCGGTTACCTTCTTCGGGAGACGAATCTCCTTGTTCCGAATTTGTCGCTCGGGCTTGACTGGCGTTGAGGGGACTACCGCTGGCACCGGAAGTGCCGACTGTTGAGCCGTCTGTCCAGTTCCTAACCCGCCTTGTGAAACCCCGATCGGAGCCAAAGGCGGAGTGGGCTCCGGTTTCAAGTCGTCGTCAGTGATGAGCAGTTCCTGAGCTGTTTGACTGAGCGCCACGCCATCGCGTAGACACAGACCAATCAGTCGCTTTCTGGCGGCCATGTCGGTGACCTTCGCAAAAAGCACGCGAGCCAGATCTTGCTTCTTGTCTGCGCACGCTGCAGACGTCGTCACATATGCATCGAGCTCTCCCATGAGTGCGGCTGGCGTCTCAATGGCTCGATTGAGCAAGTCCTTGGTCTCTCCACTGAGGTATGCCGCTGCAGCCCTTTGTGGTTGTTTTTCCGCCTGTGCCGACGGTAACGCACGCAGCAAGATCATTGCCGCATGAGAACGGACTTGCGCATCTCGGTCACGCGCTAGCAATCGCAACATGGCCAGCGATGCATCGACGCCACTGAGTGAATGAGTTGCCAGAGCGCTGACCATTGCATCTCGAACCTGCGGTGATGAATCACTCAGTGTGATGCGGAAGAGGGAGAGCGCATCAGCAAATGGCAGTTGTCCTAACGCAGCAACAGCGTCAACCCGCGTTCTGCTGTTTGACGAAGTGAGCAGGCTGCGAAGGTCTAGCTTTGACTTCTCGCCGAGACGCTGTAGTAGAAGGGAAGCTTGCACTGCCCGTGGCCCAGTTCCGGTTGCGACAGTTTGGAGTTCAGGGATGGCTTCCTTGTGGCCGCGCTCCGCTAGCATGCGTGCAGCGGAGAATCGTACCTCTGGGAACGAGCTTTTGAGTTGTCCTTGCAACTCTAAAACAGCGGTTTCATCTCCTAGTGATGCGAGAGCGCCAACCGTGCTAAGTTGATCATCTACATCACCCTTTTTCCGTCGAGACGTTAACTCTGTGGCGAGTCCATCAACTGACTCCCCCTGCTTTCGCAGGTGGTTGCCAATCGAGCCCAGTGAATGGAGCGCCTCTCTTCTTACGGGCCCAACACGGTCATCTAGTACGCCGCGCAGGAGCGGAATCGCATCCTTGGATTTTGTTCGACCAAGGGACGCGGCGGCGGACTGACGGACTTCAGGCTGACTGTCACGGATTGCTTTGGCGAGCAGAGGAAGGGCAAAGTGAGGCTGTGCATCGGCAAGCGGTGTGGTTGCCTGAGCCCTGACGGTCCAGCGACTGTCTGCCAGTGCCTGTTCGGCCCAAAGGAGAACATTCAGTTGCATCCGATCTGGATCGAGTTGGGAGCTCAGGAGTATGGCTTCCGCTGTGGCCAAGCGAAGTCGAAGCGGACTCTCTTGCGACATCAGTAGTGGGTACAAAATGGGAACCCCGCGAGGGATACGAGATGCTCCCATTCCCTCGACTGCCAGGAGACGTTCTGACAAAGCGCGCTCCGGTCGAAGTACCTCACGAAACAAATCAAAATACGACGGGTCATCATGTTCCGCCAGCACCCTTGCCGCACGGAGTTTCAGTGCATCATTTGACTTTGCACATGCCTCCAGCGCGGTACGTCCGAGTTCCTCTCCGCTGCTCAGGAGTTCCTCCGCAATCAATAGCTCACCATCCCGTCGAAGAACTGGCGGCAACATCTTTCGAAGCATCTCTTGTGCTAGCCGATCGCCATGTCGAGCAAGGCGACCCAGCACAGAAGCTTGCACATCAGTCGGAAGAGTGGGAATCAGGCGATGAACTTGAGTCCTAATCGCTGAGTCTCCGCGCAGTGCGAAAAGGATCATCGCTTGCTGGCGAACCTCTGGATCCTGACTACTCAGCAGTTTGTTCAGTCGACCATTGGTGTCGGACATTCCTTGATCGA
>CALLYL010000333.1 GCA_937859535.1 uncultured Myxococcales bacterium | reverse complement strand
GGGGCGGCCTTTGAGCTTGCTGCGGACGCTGCGAACGGCTTCGCCAGCGGCCGAGGTGGCGCGGAATCCGTCGAGGAGGCCGGTGGCGTTGAAGCTTCCGACGGCCTTGCGGACGGTGGCGGCGATCGGTTCGGTGACGCGACTGGAGACTTGGACCAGGACCGGGTTTGGGATCCGTCCGCCTTCGCCCGCGTCGTAGACTTTGCGCAGCGACTTGCCGCTGACGGCCTGCTCGGGGGCAAAGACGCAGTCGGCGCGGCGGAGCACGACCTCGCTGACGGCGGCGGCGATGTCGGGGGCGGCGGGGCGGAGCTGGAAGAACGAGGTCTTGAGCTCTCCGTAGAGCAGCACGTTGCCGATGTACGACGAGTCCTTGCCGCCCGGCGCGACCCAAGCGAGCCGTTTGCCTGCCATATCGAGGATGCTGCCGCTCGACTCGTGGGTATACAGGCCCCAGCGAAGGTACGGTTCACCGGACGCGGTCGCGATGGCCAAGACCTGGAAGTTGCCGCCGCGCTCCGCTGCGTAGATCGGGTCGAGCACGGCCAGATCGATGATGCCCTTCTTGAGCGCCGCATCGAAGTCTTGCGGACGAGCGAAGATCTTGGTCTGGACCTGGACGCCGGCTTCCGACAGCGTCTTGGCGAGCTTTTCGGTGAAGGCGTAGCGAGCCTCGGCGGACGGCAGCGGTGCCGTCGGTGCGTAGAACGCGAGCTGTAGCGGACCTTCGACCGCCAACGCCGATCGGCCCAGTCCCAAGAGCCCGAAGAAACCCGCCAGCAGCGTGGCCGAGAAAGCGCGCCGTGACAGGGTGCGTGTGGTGTGGCTTGCGTGGCTCATTGCGGTTGCCCCGATCCGATCATGCGGTCTTTGGTGTCGATCCACTCGCGCAGCTTGGTGGTGCGGGCGCCCTTTTCGGCGGCTCGCTTGTAAAAGTCGAGCGCTTTGCGGGCCTCGCCGCGCCGGTCGTGCAGGATGCCGAGGTTGACCAGCGACTCGGGCGGGTTTGGGGCCAGGCGTTCCAGGACTTTTTCGCCACCGGGCTTGCCCTCGACCAGATCAGCGACCGCGAGGTTGTGTGAGAGCACGGCATCTTCATCGGTATCACCGCGCTGCTGCTGGACTTTCTGGGCGTTGCGCAGCGTCGGGCCGACCAGCTTGCTACGTCCCATCAAGTGATAGTCGTAGGCGAGCGCCAGGTTGGTCGAATACAGCATCGTCCGCAGCACTTTTTGGAGCGTCGCCGAATCGTTGCCGGTGGCCTTGGTCTGTAGTCGCGGCAGCGTTCGCAACAGCGCCTCTCGCTGGACCGGGGCCGTCGAGGCGCGATACTGCACGAACACCGACAGCAGCTCGGTCCCAAGCCGATTGTACGGTGGGATGAGATCGCAGCCGTTGTCTTTGGCCTTGCCGACCAGATCGCGGGCCACCTTGAACTGGTTCGACTGCGCGCCAGCGATGGCGGCGAGGCACTGCGCGTACCCCAGCTCGGGCTTGTGCTCGAACGCGACCAGCTCGATGGCCTTCTGAATGTCAGCGAGCGCGTCTTCGGCTTCCTTGGTGGTGGCCGCCGTTACGCCGCTGCGACTGATGTGGGCTTCGGCCTCGGCCAGGCGCAGCCGTCCACGTCGCAGGTGGAGGAGCTGTAGGTTGTGCTGCGCCGCCTTGAGTAGTTCCTTGCTGTCACTTGAGCCCGCGCCGCTCCCCAGGCTCGCCAGGTCGCGGGTCGTCTGCTGGGCTCCCTCGATGGCTGTGTCGAGTCGCTCACGATCTTTGGCCGTGGCGGCGGTGGTGCGGGCGGCGTCTTGGGCCACGTAGCGCGCCGCCTGTTCAATGCGAGCCGAGGCCAGTTGCTTGAGGAGGATCGGTCGCCGACCCCCATCCGCTCCCGGTAGGTTGTCGAGCTGCCTTCGCGCTTCTGCTACGGCCCGGTCGGCGGCTTCACTCGCTTGGGGAAGCTGTTTTTGCTGACCGAGCAGCCGGGCCTGAACAATCCACAGCAGCGGATCGTTCTTGCCGGTGGTGCTGAGCGTCGCGCTGACCAGACGCTCGGCCTCGGCGCCGCTGCCTTGCAGGAGCAGCGCGGTTGCCAAATTGCGAACAATCGAAGGCGAGTCGTCGAGCTTCTGGGCCTGCCGCAATAGCGACACCGCGCTGGCGAGCGCCGTTTTTTGTTCTGTGAGCTTGGCCTGTTCTTTTGGATCTTTGCTGGCCTTGTCGGGATCGACCAGCTCACCAGCGGTCAGAATTGCCAGCAGCGCCACCTGTTCCAGGGACTTGGCCATTCCGATGCGTGAGCGGGGAAGCTTGTCGTCGAGCTGCTGCGATTCGCTGTAGTAGCGGCGGGCCTTTTCAAAGTTCCCGGCGGCGTACACCCCACTGCCGGCCAGCGCCAGCACTTTGGCATCTGCGGGGGCAAGCTGCGCGAGCTTGTCGGCTTGGCTTTGCAGTCCCGCCGGTCCGGCTCCCGGCCCGACCTTGCCTTGGTTCATCTGCTGGATGCGGGCTTCCAGTGCCAGCGCCAGGAGCTGCACCTCATCCACGCTGACGCCCTCGGCAGCAGGCTTGCCGGTCAGCTCGGCGAGCGCAGCTTCGGCAGCGGCAGAGGCCCGCGCCGGATCGCCCAGTCGCAGATACGCCCGTCCAATCGAGGCCGGAACGTTGACCTTGCTGGTCTGGCTGGCGTTCTTCTTCAGCAGGCTCTGCGCCTCCTCGTAGCGACGGATGGCTTCGCGGAGGTCGGCTTCTTTGTCGCCGCTCTGTTCGATCTGGGCGAGCAGGATCATCCCGCGTGGATCGTCGGGACGAAGGCCCTGATAGGTCTGCGCGAGCTTGCGTGCTTCGTCGCGCCGCCCCAGATTCAGGTAACAAGTGGCTAGGTTGAAGGCGACCGCCGGCCGACGCGGGATGTCGGATTGAAGCGACTCGTACTGCGCGGCACCCTCGGTCCACTTTTGCTGCGCGATCAGCACCGTGCCCAGCATCTGTCGCACCTGGTTGTCACGGGGTCGCGACTCTTGCGCCTTTTCGAGCAGCTTGCGGGACTCGGTCAGGTTGCCGCCCAGGTAATACGCGGTGCCGAGCAGTAACTGTGCCTCCCAGTCGTTGCGCTTGTCTTCCTCGGGCCGATAGCGAAAGTACTGTTCCAGCGCTTGGCTGGCCCGCTTGGGATCGACCCGTGAGTAGTGCTTGCCGATCTGAAACTGGGCACCGTGCGTCTCGGGCCGCTGCCGCGCCACTTCTTCGAGGTAACCGAGTCCCCGTTCGCGCTGACCGCTTTCGTACAGCGTCAGGCCGAGCGCGGTCTTCACCGACAGATCACTCACCGACAGCTTTTCAGCACGGGTCAGCAGATCGATCGCTTGGTCGTACTTGCGCTGACGAAAGTACAACGAGGCGCGCTTGACGAAGGCTTCGACGCGGTTTGGGTCTAGCTTGATGGCCTGGTCGTACAGATCCGCCGCCGAGTCATAGTCCCCGTTTTGGAAGTGTTCCTCGGCCTTCTTGAGAATCGCTTCTTCCTCGGTCTCACTGCCCGCCCGACCTTGAGCCAGGACGCTGGGCGAGCAAAAACCGATGCCCATCGCGACGGCAAGCGCACCGGCTGGCCGCAACAAACGACGGAGCGAGAAAAGCGGACGCATCGTGAGCCCCATGGACTCGATGATACAAGGCACAAGGCTCGACAATCTAGAAGCCAAGTGATCCGTGAAGAGCGGAAGCCTTGCGGAGTGGGGGAGCGGCGGAAAATTTTTGGTGGCGATGGGGGCGTGCTGCTAACTTCCCAAACAATGAAAAGCTTCTCCGAAAGGCTCGGAAAGCTCGGTCCATGCTGTGGGCTGTGGCTTGTTGTGTCGGCGAGTCCATCGCTCGCGGCAGGTCCGAGCGAGCTTCATACGACGGCCAGTGATGGGGGGCACACCGTCATTGACCAAAAGGACGACCGGGTGCAGCGGCGGGCCATTCGTGGGGGCGCACTCGACAGCTCGCGCGAGTCGTCCGAGCTGCGTGAGCTGCGGTCGTTTGAGTTCGAGACGTTTCCCCGGGCCAGTCTGCGCGACAGTTTGAGCGGATCGCCTGAGAGTCGCAGCGAAGGAATGGCGGATGGGCTGCATACGCCGCTGCCCTCGCGACCCGAGACGCCGCCGCCTAGCTCATCGGTGCCGTGGCTGCAAGCGCTGAAGCTGCTCGACAACCTGGGCCTGGCTCCGACGTTTGTGCGTTTCGAGGCCCACGTCATCAAGTACCTGGAGTTTTACAAAGACGAGCGGCGTGGTCGGTCGATCATGGCCTCGTGGCTGCGTCGGCAAGGTCGCTACAAGTCGCTCATCGAACAGTCGCTCGACAAATATCGCCTGCCGCGCTTCCTGCTCTACGTGTCGATGATCGAGAGCGGTTACGATCCGCACGATCGGTCGCACAAAGGCGCGGTCGGGCTGTGGCAGTTTCTGCCCGAGGGTGCCCGAATTTACGGTCTGCGCGTCGATTACTGGGTGGACGAGCGGCAAGACCCGATTCGCTCGACCGATGCGGCGGCGCGGTACTTGGGGGATCTCAAGGCGCGGTTTGGATCGTGGCACCTGGCGCTGGCGGCGTTTAACGCGGGCTACGGCGCGGTGCTGCGAGCGATGCAAAAGTACAACACCAACGACTACTGGGAGCTGTGTCGTCACGAAGACGGGCTGCCGTGGGAAACGCTGCTGTATGTACCGAAAGCGATTGCGACGGCGCTGGTCGGAGAAAACCGCAGCTTCTTTGGCTATGACGAGACGCTGCCGGATCCGCCGCTGGCCTATGACACGGTGACGGTGCATGGCTCGGTGAGCTTGGCCGCCGCAGCGCGGGCCATTGGCAGCTCCAGCGAAGACATGCAGCGGCTCAATCCACACCTGCGACGGGGACGAACGCCTCCGCTGGGACCGGGTGAGACCTGGGAACTGCGAGTACCGGCGGGAACCGCAGCGCAGTTTGTGGCAGCCTACGACTATCGAGGGGAAAAGCTCGAACCGTATATCGTCCGGTTTGGCGAGCGGCTTGAGGACATTGCCCGGCTGCGTGGGGTGCCGGTGAGTCGCTTGCGCAGCGTAAATGGTGTCGAAGATTCGGCCGAGGTGCGGGTCGGTCTGACGCTGCTCTTGCCGCCCAGCCGAGGCAGTGCCGAAGTGGCGGCAACACCGACGCCGGGCTCGCTCGCAGGAGACGAGATTGTCATTGTCGCAGTCCCCGACAAGACCTTCGCGCTGCCGGGCAAAAAGCAGATCTTCTACCGGACGATTTCCGGTGACAGCATTTGGTCGATTGCGCGCTTCTTTAAGGTGAAAGATACCGACCTTTTGCGCTGGAACAGCCTCGATCCCGAGGCGACCCTGGCGACCAAGATGGTGCTGTCGCTGTGGGTAGAGCCGAGCCTTGATACCTCGCAGGTGGTGCTGGTTGATCCGGCGCGGGTGCGGGTGGTGACGACGGGCAGCGACGAATTTTTCGAGCTGGTCGAGACGCTGCGTGGACGCAAGCGCTTGGTGATCAAGGTGCAAAACGGCGATTCACTCGAAAAAATTGGCAAGCGGTACGGACTGTCCGCCGCCGATATGGAGCGCATCAACCGCATGCCGCGCTCCAGTGAGCTGAAGGCCGGTCAGACCATCATCGCCTACCAGACCATGTCATCGTCGGAGCGGAGCACTGCGGTTCGTAAGCTACTCGCTGGCGAGCCCCTCGATGGGGAGGGTAGGGCGGCTTTGGAAGGGTCGGACAAGGACGGCGCAGCGTATGGTCCACCGAGCCCGAGCCTCCCGACTGCCCCAGAGCCGTATGGGCCGCCCAGTCCG
>CALLYL010000332.1 GCA_937859535.1 uncultured Myxococcales bacterium | reverse complement strand
CTTACCCACAAGGTCGAGCGCCCGTTTGTGGTGGTGATCGGTGGGGCCAAGGTTTCGGACAAGATTAGCGTCCTCACCAACCTGGCCAGCGTCGCCAACAGCGTCCTGATCGGTGGTGCGATGGCCAATACCTTCCTGGCTGCCCAGGGAAAAAAGCTCGGGAAGTCGAAGCTGGAAGCGGACAAACTGCAAGTGGCTAAGAACTTCCTCGACCGATGCACTCGCGATCAGGTCGAGGTTGTTTTGCCGATCGATCTGGTTGTGGCCCCGTCGTTGGACAGTCCGGAAGGTCGCGTGGTCGATGTCGATGCGGTGCCATCGGACCAGATGGCGCTCGATATTGGTCCAGCCTCAGCCCGGATGTTTGCGGCACGGATTCACGAGGGCAAAACGGTGTTTTGGAATGGGCCACTCGGTTTATTCGAAAAGAAGCCGTTTGCGGCGGGTACCTTTGCAATTGCGCGAGCGCTGGCGGAGTGCCCAGGTACGACGGTAGTCGGCGGCGGTGACTCGGTTGCGGCGATTACCGAAGCTGGGGTCGAGTCCAAAGTGAGCCACGTCTCAACGGGTGGGGGTGCCTCGCTGGAGTTTGTCGAAGGACAGACGCTGCCTGGGATCGCGGCCCTGTTCGAATCGGAGAGTGCGCAATGAGCCGTTCTGCACTCATCGTCGGCAACTGGAAGATGTACAAAAACGTTGCCGAGGGCCTAGAGCTAGCGACTGCAATCAAGAACGCCACTGCTCCAACGGTGCGTGGGCGCGAAATTGCGGTTGCGATCGCACCGCCCTTCACGGCGCTGCATCCGATCGGCAAGCGACTGGAAGGCTCGACGGTGGCGCTCGCTGCTCAGGATTGCTTCTGGGAAACACAGGGCGCTTTTACTGGTGAGATATCTGCAGCGATGCTGGCCGATGTCGGCTGTCGCTATGTGATCGTTGGTCACTCTGAGAGGCGACACCAGTTCGGCGAGACAGATGCAGCCGTGAACCTCAAGGCCAAAGCGGCACTTAAGGTTGCGCTATCGCCGATCATTTGCGTCGGTGAAACCGAAAAGGAACGAGATGCGGGCGAGATGCGTGGTCGCATCATGTCGCAGCTCGCTGAGGGATTGTTTGGGTTCACTCCAGTCATGATGGAACGATCGGTTATCGCCTACGAGCCGGTCTGGGCGATTGGCACTGGGCGCGTGGCCACGACCGAACAAGCGCAAGAGGTTCACGCGCTGATCCGTCAGTACTTACACTCTCAATTCGGCGAAGTAGCGAGATCTGTACGAATCTTGTACGGTGGCTCGGTAAAACCAAATAATATCGCCGGGTTAATGGCGCAGCCCGATGTCGACGGTGCTCTCGTCGGCGGTGCTTCTCTTCGGGCCGAGGAATTCCTGCAGATCGTTCGTTTTCACGAGGCTCCGGCAACATCATGATGACCCTCCTTTACACCATCCACGTCCTGGTCTGTCTGTTCCTGCTGCTGGTGATCTTGCTCCAGGCAGGCAAAGGAGGCGGAATGGGCGCTCTTGGGTCTGGCGCGACCCAGCAAGTCTTCGGTGGACGAGGCGCAAGCTCGTTCCTCGAGAGGTTGACCACCGCTACGGCGGTGGTGTTTATGCTGACCGCCGTCACCCTGTCGTACATCAACAGCCAGTCTGAGTCGGACAAGCTGGCCAAGCTTTCGGCGAAGAAGAAGACCGATGAAAAGGCTGCCAAGAAGAAAGTCGAAGACAGCCTGAAGCAGCAGGTTGACAAGAAGGTCGCCGAGGAAAAAGCAGCGGAGCAGAAGGCACTTGAAGAAAAAGCCAAAGCTGCTGCCTTGGCCGCAGTGGATGCTGGCGCGGACGGTTCCGCAGCTCAGCCACCACCGGTGGTGGCCCCGGCAGGTGTGCCGGGCCTGACTGCGGTTCCTGCCAAGCCGGGTATGCCGATAGCGGCTCCTCCTATTGCAGGGAAGGCTGTGGCAGCACCGACGGGCGCAGTGCCGGGAGTGGTGGCCAATCCTGCCGCAGCAAAGCCCGTGGTAGCGCCAACGGCCGGAGTGCCGGGAGCGGTGACCAATCCTGCCGCAGCAAAGCCTCTTGTTCCTGCCGTGGTCCCCGCGACCAAGCCAGCTGCCCCGGTTCCGCCACCTGCGGCTCGTCCTGCGGCTGCTGCCCCAGTTCCAGCACCTGCGGCTCGTCCTGCGGCTGCTGCCCCGACCGCTCCTCGACCGGCGAATCCTCCGGCGAACCCCACGAATTCTCCTCAGCCGTTGTTTTAGCGGAATACCGTGCCATACCTACCCCGACGGTTGCCGTTCGTGAAAATGAACGGCCTCGGGAACGACTTCATCGTCGTTGATGTCCGTTCTGAGCCGTCATGGGAGATGCTGCTGGCCGATCCGGCTGCGGTGCGCCGACTGTGCGAGCGTCACAGAGGGATTGGCGCGGATGGGATCCTCGCCATCTTGCCGGCCGAGACGTTCGGGGCGGTGGCCACGATGCGAGTCCACAATGCGGATGGCAGTCGCGCTGAGATGTGCGGAAACGGACTGCGCTGCGTCGCACGTTTTCTGTTTGAACAGCCGTCGCCCGGACTCTCGTTCAGCCTACCGGAGTCGGAACTGGTGATTGATACGGGGGCCGGGCCGTTGTGCTGTGTGTTGGCTTTGCCTGAACCGGGTGTTCTGGGCTCGATCGAGATCGACATGGGGCGGCCCAGAGTGCCGGTGCCGAGTCAGGTCGCCTTGGTGGTGGACCCAGAAATGGCGGCGATCGAACTGGCTCTGGTGTCGATGGGGAACCCGCATGCGGTGCGGTTTTGTGATGAGGTAGACAGCTATGAGTCGCTGTTTGAGTTGGCTCGTCGATTGGGGCCGCAGATCGAGCAGCATCCGTTCTTTGCGCACAAAACCAACGTCGAGTTTGTTCGGGTGCGTGACACGTCTGCGTCTGGATTGGAAGTCGTTGTTTGGGAGCGTGGCTGCGGGATCACCCAGGCTTGTGGAACCGGTGCGTGTGCTGCCATGGTGGCTGCGTGCCGTCGAGGAGTGATGCCGTTCGGCAGGCGCTGCGAGGTGCGGCTTCCGGGAGGCGCGCTCGATGTGACGGTAGCGCCCGATTTTTTGGCCGTGCGAATGCGTGGGCCTGCCGAGACAGTATTCTTCGGAGAATACGAAACTTCGTCGATAATGGCTCCAGATGGTGCCGCTAAGTGACGCTTCGCCTTATCCGACGCTGGCTCCGCTTGGACCTGAGGACGAGGGCCGATTCTGTGGTCGTGCGCGCAAAGTGCAACGACTGCGCGACCTGCTAGATGCTCATCCAATCGTCTCGGTACTCGGGGCATGCGGGGTCGGTAAGTCATCGCTGGTTCGTGCGGGGTTGTGGCGCTCGCTGCGGGCTGAGTTGGGCGACGGGGTTGTGGTTCTTGGTATTGCCCATCCCGGCGTAGATCCCTTTGCGGAGCTATCGGCTCAAGGGCTGTCGACGGCAGCAGATGACCTGGTGCTGGCGCTCCATCACCTCACCAAAACCGGTCGCAAGGTCGTACTCATCTGTGACCATCTCGAAGAGCTGCTGTTTGCGGAGCCCTATACGCGACAGAGCCTGGTGGATCAACTGGAAGCGCTTGGGGTGGCGATTGACGGTGGTTTGCCGGTACAGCTTGTGCTGGTGGCGCATGGCGATGCGTTGTCAGCATTGTCGATCGTCGCCAAGGGGATCGTCGGGCTTCTTGAACGCCAAGCGTTGTGGCTACCAGCGTTGCTCGAGGTTGGCGAGTGGACCGAGATGGTCCGGGGACCGGCGCGACAGGCGGGGTTGCGGGTCGAGGACTCAATGCTCCAGGCGCTCGGCAAGGATCTGGATGCCTACTCTGCTTCGGTGCAGGCCGGACAACGTAGCTCGGCGGTGTTGCCGCTGCTGGTTTCGGTGCTCCAGCGGACGCTGTATGTCGCACGGCTTGGACCGACGCCTCGCGTGCTATCGCTCGATGACTACCACTCGTCTGGAGGCCTGCTGCGTGCCCTGCCTGATTCGGTGGAGTCGAGTTGGCGTAGTCAGCCCCCGGCACTTCAGCAGCTCCAGCGTCGGGCACTGCTTTCGCTGCTCCATCGTCACCACTTGAGCGAAGGGGAGGTACTGTTTTCACGCCCACGTCGACGAACCGAGCTGCTGTCGCTGATTTCACCCGATCGAGGCGAAGAGCCAGCCTCGGCCAGTGACGTGGA
>CALLYL010000331.1 GCA_937859535.1 uncultured Myxococcales bacterium | reverse complement strand
GAGACCTCCATTGAGGAGCTTTCCGTCGATGACGCGATTGTCGAAGAGGAAGTCGTTAGTCCCGGTGAGCCAGATACTGGACAGTTGTTCGGGGATGCCGACGATGACTTCGATGAAGAAACCGAATCAGCGTTTGCGGCGCTGGGTGGTCCCGAGACGAAGCCCTCGCGGGCGACTCCTTCGGGGCTGCGCGGTGCGGCTGACGCTCGGTTGCCGGGACTGACTGCGACGATTAGCGATCGTTCGCCGGTCGTCCCTCCTGTGGTCGATCATGCGGAGCCGAGCGGCGATGGACCCACTCGGCTGATCCCGATCGAGGGTGCGGCCGAGTCACGTGAGTCCGATGCACGGTCGCTCCAACAAGCGTTGGATGTCTCTCAAAAGCGGCTGCAAGACGCGTTGGCGCAGGCTGCCTATTGGCATGAACAACGTGATCAGCTCGCATCGGAGCGGGATTTTCTGTTTAGCGAGCGGGAACGCCTGCAGCGCGAGAGAGCCGAGGTTCAGCGAGAGCAAGAACGAGTTCTCAGTGAGCGCGATGGCATCATTGCTGAGCGCAACCAGCTTCTCGTCGAAAAGAATGCGCTCGCGGCGGACAAAGCGCAGCTTCAGGAGCGGCCGAGCGAGGGGGCTGTCCTTGGTGAAGCCGAAGCTCGTTGGAATGATGAACGCAGGAAGCTGGTGGCCGAACGCGATCAAATCCTGGCAAGTTTCGATCGGATGGCGGCCGAGCAGGCGAATCGTGACGCCGAGCGGGCAAGCGTACTTTCCGAGAAGGAAAGCGTGCTGAGCGAGCAGCGACGATTGGCCAGCGAAAAGGATGCTCTGGCGGCCGAGCGGCAGCGACTCAGCGAAGAGCGTGAGCGATTGGCCGGTGAGCAGCGGCAGCTCCATGATGAACGAACAGAGGCTGAAGAACTTCGCCACCGTCAGGGACAGAGTGCCGCTCTGCTTCGCGATCGCGAAGTCATCCACCTACGCGAAATCATCAACAAGAAGGACAAAGACATCCTTGATCTGCGTGACGCTGCGGATCTCAAGGAGCGACAGATTCTCGATGCACGTGACAAGGCTCGCGAACAAGAGCACAAGCGTCGCGAGGCCGAAGAAAGGTTCATTTCCATCGAGCGCGAGCAGCTCGGGTTGCAAGAGAAACTCGAAGCACTGGCGATCGACCGCGAGAAGTTTCTGGAGCGTGAAAAGGGTCTCAAAGGCCGGATCGAGGACGCCCAGAAGAGACAACTCCGCTCTGAGGAAGACATCTCGCTCCTGCGCAAGCGACTCGAAGGCGAAGCAGGTCGTTTGCAGGCCGAGTTTGCAGAAGAAAAGCAGCGGCTTATCGAGCAGCATCAGCAACAACTGACAGTGCTGGAGGTCGAGCGTGAGCGCTTGGCCGTTGACCATGGGGCGCTGCTGGCTCGTCTGCGAAGCGAGATGGAGGCGACGCTTTCTGCCGAACGGGGAAGCGCTGCCGCGACCCAACGAGCGCTGGAGGAGCAGCATCGCATCACCCAGTCGAATCTCGAGTCGCAGTATCAGCAGCGGCTCTCGGAGCAGATTGCTACCGCCGAGAGTGCGCTCGACAATGAACATCGCATCTACAACGACAAGCTCCAAAAGTTGGCAAACGAGCGAGATGCGGCGGTGTCGACCTTGCGGGAGCAGATGGAGACGCTACGGCTTCAGGTGGAGCAGCAGGCGCAGCGTGATCAGGATGCGCTGGCCCAGCAAGCGAACGAGTGGGGTCGCAAGCTGGAACTGTCGCTCCAAGCCATACGTGAGGCCGAGCGACAGCGGGATCAATCCATTTCCGAACTGACCCAGGCTCACTCCAACGAGCTTTCGCGGCTGCATCAGCTCCATGGTGAGCAAGCTGCAACGCAGAGCGCCGAGCACAGCCAGAAGATCGAGGCGCTCCAGCGTGAGCAGTCGGCACGACTTCGAGAGAGTGAAGAACGGGCACAAGCGGAGCTTGTTGCGACGAGAACGGGTCAGCAAGCGCAGTATGAAAAGCTTCAGCAGCTTTTGGCGAGCGAACGAGAAGTATTGGGTAAGCAGGTTGCGACGCTAGAACAACAGTTGAATGAGCTGAGAAGCCGATATGCCGCAACGGAGTCGAACTTGGGCAGCCTGCGGGTTCGATTCGATGAAACGACGGTCGAGCTCGAGAGGGTTCGGGCCGAGACGCAAGGCCTAGCGCAGCGTGAGAGCGAACTGAAAGCCGAAGTGGCCAGCTTGGAACAGCAAGTACAGCGGGCCTATCAGCGACTGTTGTCTGACGAAGACCAATTTGGCCGAGTCCGTCGTGCGTTGGTGATCGCGATGGCGGTGCTCGACGAAGGGCAGGGCGGTGGCGACTCACCGAGCGCGCAGACTCCCCTGACCTCCGATGGTGAGGAGGGTCCAAGCAGCGTCACCCCAGTGACCGAGGAACCTTTGAGTTAAAGGGAGAAGTCACCACCGCTGTCTGTTTTGGACAGATCTCGGCGCAGTGTTTCGCTGTTGACAGAGGCGGGTGGCTCGCTGGGTTCCAAGGAAAGCCGTAACCAGGTACCTTCCCTGGTTCCCGGAGGGAGCACCGTGGCGGGCAGGTTGTGACCTTTCCATGCACCACTGTCCTCACGGAGCAGCAACTTCACGATCCCCGATTCGATCGAGTCGACGTAGACGTGTAGCGCACTCGCCTTTTCGACCGTTGGGGTTGAGATGGAGGTACTCATGGATGGCAGTCTCCCGCTGGCTCGCGTCCGCTCTGGCTGGCCGCAGCTCGGTTGGCAAAACTGATTCGGTTGGCAGGATAGATGCGTGCGACCGATGGGCAGCTTACTTTGTGAAACACTTTCGAGTTGACGCTCGCCGCAAATCCGCCCTCGCTGGGCGCAGGCTGGGCGGTCTTGGGGGCCGCTTGAGCGGGCATCGGGCTGATCATGGATGGCGCGGCTTGGATCGCCGGTTTCGTCGGGCTGGGTGCAAGCGAAGGCGAGGCGGTTCCATGGGTCGTTTTGAGGACTGGCTGTGCCGCTTCGGTCGTGACCTGCCATGGCTGGCCGTCGCGGCTCTGGACAGTGACATCGCCTTGCTGATCGGTACGATAGATTGTTGCGCCAGCGGATTGAATCCGTGACATCGCTTCGGCGGTCGGGTGTCCGTAGTCGTTGCCGAGTCCGACCGAAATGACCGCGAGTCGAGGCGCAACCATACGAAGGAACGGCTCCGTCGAGGAATAACGACCTCCGTGATGGGCGACTTTCAGCAACTCGGCCCGTAACTGCTCGGGGGTCTTGGCATTGCGCTCGAGCATCGCTCGTTCCGCTTCCGGCTCGGAATCGCCGGTGAACAGCGCCGTCCGCCCCCGCCACTGCAATCGGGCAACGACAGAGTTTGCATTCACATCGGAGCGGGTGTTCGTCAAAAACGGACTCGGTGGCCCAAGCAGCGTCAGCGTCGCTCCATCTCCCAGATCGATGTTGCGGCCCAGCGTTGCGTTTTTGACAGCTACTCCTCGCTCGGAGAGCAGTTGTAACAGGGCCGTGTAAGGCGGCGAGGTGCTCGGGAATCCAGCGTCCAAGAACATCCGGACCGGTACGCTGCGCACGACCGGTGTCAGCCCCCCCAAATGATCGAGGTGCGGATGCGTCAAGACCACGAGATCGATGCTGCTGACCTTGCGCTTTTGCAGGACTTGAAGCAGTCGCTCGCTTCCTTCCGGTGGACCGCCATCGATAAGCACCGTCTTCCCCGTTGGTGAAATGATCAGCGCGGCATCGCCTTGACCGACTGATGCAAACGTCACCGATAGATCGGCCGCTTGTGCGGTGGCACTGAGCAGAGCGAGGAGAAATGACAACCAGGAGAGACACGACTTCACACCACAACGATAACCAAAGAAGAATGGGCATGGTGTGGCGTTGTCGGCATGGCCCACCAAAAGTTGTGTGATCTCGCGGGCTTAGCGAAAAAGCTGCCGCGTTGGTTAGTTCTGCGTCGATTTGGCCGCGTGCTCCGGCCAAAACAGCGTGAGCAGTGCGGGAAGCACCAATAACGCGGCCAGCAGGCATAACAAGACCGCCAGCGCTCCACTGAGGCCAAACTGCCGCAGCCCCGGAAAGTGGGCAATCAGCAACGCCAAAAAGCCAGCCACCGTCGACAATGTCGTCAACACGATCGCCCGTCCGGCCGTTGCCAGCGAGGTTCGAATATTGCGGCTCGTCTGGTAGCGGTGAACCAGGAAGATGTGATCATCGATGCCGTAGCCAATCACCAGCGGCACCGCCAATAGGTTATATAAGTGCAACGGAATTCCGAGCAGCACGAGGCTGGCTCCAAATAGCGCCCACGCCAAAGACAGGGGCAGTAGCACCGCGAGAACCGGCCGCAGTCGTCGGTAATAGCTCACGAGTAGCAACGTGACGAAGAACAGCGAGGCCAGCGTAATTCGCAGCAGATCGCGTTCAAGAAGCCGACGCAGTTGATCCTCAAGGAGCGGCATGCCTGTCACACGACCACCCAGTGGACCCTCGGCGCTGCGTTGCAACTCAGCGACAGTCTGCGAAAGACGATCATCGGCGGGCGCAAACAGATAGAGCGCGACCATTCGACGTGCGGGCGAACTGGGGATGTCCGCGACGTGACTTCTCACCAAAAAACCCAGCTCACTATCGGCCAACTCTTGCAGCTTCAGAGACGGCAGATTGCTTGGCTCTTGGCCGAGTAATTCAAGGAACGGAGCAAATGCCGTCGAATCGAAACCGGCTTGCTCCAGCGATCCACGCAGACGCTTGGCGGCGTCGGGCAATCGGAGTGCGCTGAGCTTGAGCCGTCGTTCTGCCTGCGTCCTGAGCGATGGGGCCAGTGTCCCAATGGCTTCATATCCGACCAAGGCGGAGCTTGCTTTGAGCCGAGCGGCTTCTTTCTGCCACTGCTCAGCGCGATACAGCGCTTCGTCGGGGTCAGGTGACTCAACGAGCGTGACCAGGAATCGCTGCTGTTCGCCAAAGCGGCGTGAGATCTCGGTCTGGGTTCGGGCGGGCGGCATCTCCCCAAGATCGATGCTCAGTAGGTCGTGTGCGACGCGAACCTTGGTGATTTGCGGCAACGCAACCAGCAGCAGGATCCCAGACAGCATCAGGATCGGGCGCGGGTGTTTGGCAATCCACGTGCCCATGATGGTGACCAGCGAGCGACGCGCAGATTCCCGTTCACTTGGCTTATGCCAAAATCGGGTTGGTAGCGTCAGCAACAATGCGGGAAAGACCGTCAGCATTGCCACGCAGTTCAGCAGCAGTCCCAAGCCCGCGAGCAAACCCAGTTGATTGAGGCCGCCAAAGTCCGACAGCCCACATGAAAAGAAGACCACCGCCGGGCCCAGTGTGGCCACAACCGAAGCCCCCGCCATGGTCACGGTGGTATGACGTACAGCATCCGCAGCGGTGCGACCATTGGCTGCGGCATCTGCTAGCTCTTCGCGCAGTCGAGAATAGAGCTGAATCGGCAGATCGATGCCGATCGCAACCAGAATCGTCGCAAACGCCAGTGAGACACCGCTGATGCGACCAAAGAGCAACGCCGCCGCCACTGCAGTCCAAACTCCGGCGAGTGACAGCGGCAGCAGTACCCACGGCAGGATTCGCAGCGAGCGAAAGAACGTAGCGAACAGCAAAAAGACGGACCCCACCGACAGCACTGTCGACAGAGTCATGTCCTTTTCGATCCACATTCGGAAAAAGGGCGGAAAGGCATAGGCACCGGTGAAGGCAACCTTGGGGACTTTTGCATTGTCGAAGCCGTGTTCGGTCACTTCCCCACCGAGAGTGCGGGCGAGGGCGCTGGCATCGGCAATTAGCTTCTGATCTCGTTCCCACTCGAGTGGAGCGAAGCGCGGACGGACCTTGATGAGCAGCGCGGTCCCGTCAGCGGTCCGCAAATATCCGGAGGACGCATCGACTTTGAGGCCTGCTCCCATGCGTCGCGTCACCATCGGCACCAGATCGAGTGGATCGGCAGTCAGGATCGGAGCCATCGCTG
>CALLYL010000330.1 GCA_937859535.1 uncultured Myxococcales bacterium | reverse complement strand
GAAAAGATCCTCCGCATCCAAGAGCAGGCGATCCGCTTCCGGGTCACGATGTTTTACTTGGTCGATTCCGCCGGGGCCCGCATCACCGATCAAATCGAGATGTTCCCCGGGCGGCGCGGCGCAGGGAAGATTTTCAATTACCAAGTCAAGATGAGCGGGCAGGTCCCTCAAATCTGCTTGCTCTTCGGCCCCTCGGCGGCCGGCGGCGCCTACATCCCAGCCTTCTGCGACGTGCTCGTCATGGTCGACGGCAACGCCAGCATGTACCTTGGCTCGCCGCGCATGGCCGAGATGGTCATCGGAGAAAAGACGACGCTCGAAGAGATGGGTGGTGCGCGGATGCACTGTGAGGTCTCTGGCTGCGGCGATCTGCTGGCCAAGACCGAGCAAGAGGTGATTGCCAAGTGCCGCGACTACCTTTCCTATTTTCCCTCCCATGCGGGCGCACCGCTGCCTCCGCCGCTCCCTGGCGTTCCACGCACGCCTCGCCCGGATGCCCGTCGGATAGACGACATCCTGCCCAAGAATCACAACCAGTCTTGTGACATCCTGCAAGTGATCGATGCGCTGGTCGATCAGGGAAGTTTTTTCGAGGTCAAAAAGCTGTTCGCCAAAGAGATGGTCACTGGCTTCGCACGACTCAGCGGCAGGACCATCGGAATCGTGGCCTCTCAGCCGAAGCACAAGGGAGGAGTCCTGTTTGTGGACTCTGCCGATAAGGCCGCCCGCTTTGTCTGGCTGTGTGATGCCTTCGAAATTCCGCTGCTCTTTTTGGCGGATGTGCCTGGATTTATGATCGGGACCGCCGTCGAAAGACAAGGCATCATCCGCCACGGGGCCAAGATGATCTCTGCGGTTGCCGATGCCACCGTTCCCAAGATCTGCGTGGTGCTACGCAAAGCCTACGGAGCGGGTCTGTACGCGATGTGCGGGCCGGGATTCCAGCCCGATGCAACGATCGCGCTGCCGCAGTCCTCAATCGCTGTGATGGGACCAGAGGCGGCGGTAAACGCGGTGTTCTTCAACAAAATTCAAGAAAAGCCGGAAGCAGAGCGCGCCGCGTACATCGAGCAGCTCCGTGCCGAATACCGCGAAGACATCGACATCTACAAGCTCGCTTCGGATCTTCACATCGATGCGATCGTCGAAGGAGACAAGCTGCGTGCGGAGCTGATTCACCGCTTCGCGCTCACCGACCACAAGCGCGTTCCCACCTATCCACGCAAGCGCTCGGTCACGCCTGTCTAAGATTCGATCACCTGCTCACAACGCGGCCAGCAGCTCACGAATGCGATGTCCCAAAATCGCCAGAAGCTGCGCAGTGCTTTGCTGATTCTTTCCCCCTGCCACAGCCTCCAACTCCTTGCACCGCTTGGCCAGCGTCTTCGCCCCCACTTGAACGGCGCTGCCCGCAAGATAGTGCGCGCTGCGACTCACACCGTACAAATCGAGCGACTCTAGTTTGGCCTGGGCCAGCTTCATCTGTTTGGGCCAGTCGTCCTTGATGATCTCCAGCACCTTTTTTGCCGACTCCTCATCAAGAAGCGCGGTCAGTTCAGCCTGGGATTGGTGGATGGCCCGTAGATCCTCTTGTAGCTCGGTGGAATCCCCTGCGGACGCACCTGGGACCGGCTCGACCACCGCCGCGTGCACTGGCTCCGCCAGAAAGTGCAGCGGCAGCCATCGCCTCAGCACCCCTTGCAGCGTTTCGGCAGTGACCGGCTTGCACAGAAAGTCGTTCATGCCGGCTTGGAAGCTGACCTCGCGGTCCGAAGAAAATGCGTTGGCCGTCAGCGCCACGATCGGAACGGCACTTGCCGGACCCGTCCGTCGACGCAGCTCACGGGTCGCCGCCAGACCATCCATCACCGGCATCTGCACGTCCATCAAGATCAAATCGTACGGGAATCCGGTCGCCGCACGAACGGCCTCTTTGCCATCGGCGGCTACATCCACACGGCAGCCCATCCGCTGGAGCATCAGCATCGTGAGTCGCTGATTGGCGGGGTTGTCTTCCGCCACCAATATCCTTGGCGGTAGCCGATCAAACCTTGGCATCATGCCACTCGGACGGCTCGCTCGCGACGGGACAACAGAGCGAGCACTGGTCGTGGTCGCATCGAGTAGTTCGTGGCAGACCCGCAACAGCCGACGCATCCGGATCGGCTTGAGAAGCTGCGCATCGAACGACTCTGGAAGAGGGAGCTTCCCGTCCTTTTGCTCGCGGGGGAGCACAAGGTGAACGATCCGCACATTGTGAATCCCTACGCGCTGCCGAAGGACGGATGCAAACTCGACGTCCTCCCCATCCGGAAGGGTGTTGGCAATGAGCACTAGCTTCGGTGACCAACTCGGGTTTGCGTCGAGAAACCGCTCCGCCAACTGCGTCGACTCACACAGAATTGGCTCCAGTAAGAGCTGCCGAAGTAGCTGGCCGAGCTGCTCCCGACTCGCTGCATGATCATCAATCACCAGAATCCGACTCTTGCGAAGCGGGGCTGGCAGCGCATGGACCGGCAGCTCTGTGGGCCGAAGCAGGATGAGTGGCAGCGTGAACCAGAACGTCGAGCCCACCCCTTCTTGGCTCTGCACCCCGGTCATTCCACCCAGCGCTGCAACCAGCTTCCGACACAGAAACAGTCCCAGTCCCGAGCCACCGTGACGCCGAGCCATCGAGGCATCAACCTGCGAGAAGGACTGAAACAGCCGGGGAACAGACTCGGCCGGAATGCCCGGACCAGTATCCGAGACCTCGATCCGCACAAAGCGCCGCGCTCCTTCATCGATCACACGCGCCCGAACCGTGATCTCACCGCGCTCCGTAAACTTGATCGCGTTGCCGACCAAGTTGATAAGAACCTGCCGGAGCCGACCGGGGTCGCTGCGGAGGTAATTTGGACAGTCCGCATCAACCAAGCAGGTCAGTTGAAGCCGCTTCTTTCGCGCCGACTCAGCCAGGATCTCCAGCGTGTCTTCCATCGCCAGCCGCAGATCGGTGGACACCTGTTCCAGCTCTAGCTTGTCGACTTCGATCTTGGACAGATCCAAGATCGCGTTGAGCTGTCCAAGGAGTGCGTCGGCCGCCGTCCGCACCGCCTGCAAGTAATCCAACTGCTGCGCAGTCAACTGGGTATCCAGGAGCAGCGTGGAATAGCCGATGACTGCGTTGAGCGGAGTACGAATCTCGTGGCTCATGTTGGCCAGAAACTGGCCTTTGGCTTCGCTGGCCGACTCCGCGACGTACTTCGCATGTCGCAGCGAGTCTTCGAGCGTCTTGCGCTCCGTGTCATCCCGCGCCACCGCACAAATCACATGGGAATCCACGCTTGGCACCGCTTGCCAGGCCAACCACTTGTAGGTACCGTCCGCGCACAGACATCGATTGCGACAGTCGGCGCACGAAGCTCCCTGACACAGCCTGTCAAACATCTCGCGGGTGTATGGGCGATCGTCCTCATGAACGAAGTCGATCATCGGTCTGGACAGCAGGGTCTCTTCAGAGTGGCCGAGCGTACGAACAAAGGCCGGATTGACCCGCTGAAAGCAGCCGTCAAATCCGAGCGTACAGATCAAATCCGACGACAAATCGTAGATTCGTCGCAGATCATCTTCCAGCGCCGCTCGCTCGCTGAGATCCCGCACGATGCCGATGAAGGAACGGTGCTTGTCGTGCTGGATGTCGCTCACCGCAAGGTACATCGGGAACGTACGCCCGTCCTTGCGACGGCCGCGCACCTCACGCCCGGTGCCAATGATCTTGGGAGCGCCGGTGCGAAGGTAGTCCGCCACGTAGCCGTCGTGTCGCTCGGCATCCGGTGACGCCGCGAGGATCGACACGTTTTGACCGATTAGCTCGGCGATCTCGTACCCAAAGATGCGCTCGACGCTGGCATTGCAGGACTCGATGCAGCCCCGCAGATCGATGGTGATGATGCCATCGATCGTATTGTCAAGGATCGCACGCATCTGGCCATCGCGGGTGGGCATGCCCGCCTAGCTTATCACCCCGAACGGTTGGTCGTCAGCACCGCAACCTAGTCATCCGCAACCGCCGCCGCGACCTTTTCAAATCGCTTGCGGACGTTGTGATCGAGGTAGCGCTTGCGCAGACGAATCGACTTCGGCGTCACCTCGACCAACTCATCATCGTTTATGAACTCGAGCGCAGCTTCGAGCGACATGATGCGCGGCGGGGTCAAGAACAACTTTTCATCCGCTGCGGTGGTGCGAATGTTGGTGAGCTTCTTGGTCTTGTTCGGGTTGACGATGAGGTCGTTGTCCCGCGCATGCTGGCCGACAATCATGCCGGGATAGACTCGCTCGCCCGTTCCCATAAACAAGATGCCGCGCTCTTGCAGCGAGTACAGCGCGTACGTGTTCGTCTCGCCCAGATCCTGCACAATCAGCACGCCGTTTTGACGACCCTTGAGCGGACCCGCGTACGGCGCATAGTCCCGGAAGCTGTGGTTGATGATTCCGGTGCCACGGGTATCGGTCAAAAACTCGCTGCGGTAGCCGATGAGTCCCCGCGATGGAATCGTAAACTCCACGCGAGTGCGGCCTTGACCAGCGGGGCCCATGTCTTTCATGCGACCGGCGCGTCGACCGAGCTTCTCGATGACGACACCGACGTACGGATCATCGACATCCACCATCAAGTCTTCGTACGGCTCTAGCTTGCTGCCATCGGGCCCCTCACGATAGATGACCTGCGGCTGAGACACGCACATCTCGAAGCCTTCGCGGCGCATCGTCTCGATCAGCACCGACAAGTGCAGCTCGCCACGACCCGACACCTTGAAGGTATCCGCCGACTCCGTCTCTTCGACCCGCAGCGCGACGTTCGACTTGATCTCTTTCCACAGTCGCTCGCGGATGTTGCGGGTCGTGACGTACTTGCCTTCACTGCCCGCAAACGGACCGTTGTTGGCAATGAACTGCATCGTGATCGTCGGCTCGTCGACCGTCATCATCGGCAGGATGCGCGGCGACTCGATCGAGGTAATCGTCTCACCGACGTTCAGCTCGCTCATGCCGGTCACGGCTACAATGTCACCGGCCATCGCCTCGCCGATCTCAAACCGCTTGAGTGCCTGATAGGCCAGCAGCTTGGCGACGCGGAACTGTTCATTTTGGGTGCGGTGACTGAGCAGCACCCGGTCCCCCATCGCAATCTTGCCCGCACTGATGCGACCGATGGCGACGTAACCCAAGTAGTCGTCGTAGTCGAGCGTCGCGACCTGCATACACAGCGGCGCATCGAGATCGACGGAGGGCGGCGGCACGCTCTGCACGATCATATCGAGCAGTGGTCCCAGATCGACCTTCTCATCGGTCAGCTCTTTGATCGCGTAGCCCTGACGGCCCGAGGCGTAGATGACCGGGAAATCAAGCTGCTCTTCCGTCGCATCGAGCGCGCAGAACAGATCGAACACGGCGTTGAGCGTCCCTTGCGGGTTACAGCCCTCGCGATCGATCTTGTTGATGACCACGATCGGGCGCAGCCCAAGCTGGAACGCCTTCTTGGTCACAAAGCGCGTCTGCGGCAGTGGACCTTCAAACGCATCGACCAGCAGCAGCACCGAGTCGACCATCATCAGCACGCGCTCGACCTCTCCACCGAAGTCGGCGTGGCCGGGCGTATCAACGATGTTGATGCGGGTGCCTTTGTAGGTAATGGCGGTGCACTTCGAAAGGATGGTGATGCCACGCTCGCGCTCTAGCTCGTTGTTATCGAGCGCGCACTCGTGGATGACCTCACCGCGACGGAAAGAACCAGCTTGCTTGAGCAAGCCGTCAACGAGTGTGGTCTTGCCATGGTCAACGTGGGCGACAATGGCGATGTTGCGGACGTCTGTTCGCTTGGACATGGGCGGTAGGCCTCGGTGAAAAGTCGGCGCAGAGGATGCGAGCGGAGCATTACTGGCAGCGGTTCAGCATGTTACGATGGCTGCCTATCCTTTTTTTTGCGCGGTGCGGCTCTATAGCACGGCTTCTGGCAAGGAAGAGGACAATCACCACAGTCCGGCGAAAGTTTGTGCAAGGGGAGCCACAGCGAATGAGCGACAGCCATGATAGTGCCCACGAAGTCCTGGAAACAGCCCAAGGTCCAGATGGCGAAACGCTGACGCTGCGCCGGGCCCAAGGCGGCTTCGAGATCCTTTCAGGCGACCGCGTCATCATGCAAAGCGCGGTGCGGCGCAGCGAGCGCGAGCTGGTCAACGTTGGGATGGTCGCCCTGCGCGATCGCAACGACATCACCGTACTGCTCGCCGGGCTGGGGATGGGCCATGTGCTGTCGGCCCTGCTCGAAAACCCTCGCGTGGTGCGGGTCGATGTCGTTGAGCACTCGGCAGCCATCATTAATTGGAACCGCAGCCACCTACAAACGCTACATCGCGAGCCACCGCTGGCCGATTCGCGGGTCCACGTTCACCAGATGGGGCTGGCGGCGTACATGAGGGCGTTTCGTTACAAGACGCTGCCCGACGTGCAGATCGAAGGCGGCGGCTACTTGGCCATCCTGCTCGATCTCGACGAGGGACCGAGCCAGCTTCTGCGCGAAAAGAACGCCGACCTCTACACCGAAGAGGGACTGACCGATTTGGAAGAGACGCTCCGCCCCGGTGGCGCGCTGGCCCTGTGGTCAGCCACCCGCGAGGTCGACCTGCTCGAGCGACTCAACGGCCGCTTCCAAAACATCGCCGAGATCGTCGTCCCCGTAGATGTCCCCGGCAGCCCCGGCCTCGAC
>CALLYL010000329.1 GCA_937859535.1 uncultured Myxococcales bacterium | reverse complement strand
TAACGGGTATCGTCATAGGCGTCGTTGTCATTGCGGAAAAAGTCCCAGCCCGCGATGTCGTCGATGTAGCCGTTGCGATCATCATCCTTTCCGTCGGAAAACGTCGCGATAAGGTCTTGTGGGTCCAGGAGGCTGTTTTTGTTGACGTCGCTGACACGCGGATCGCAGCGCTTCACAAAGTCGGGCTGCTCGTGGTTTTTGGCGCTGGTGTAATCCTGCACGTTGAAGACGCCATCGCCGTTGGCATCGTGGACTCGCTTGCCATCCCCTCGGTTCTCTGGCTTCTGGCAGGCATCATCGGGCGGTGGTAGCTCGGCGCGGCTTAGGAACCACTTGTTGACGAGATCGCGATGGTCCCAATACGCCCCCGAGTCAAGGACAGCGATCAGCACCCGGGGATCACCGGCGGTCTTGGCCCACGCTCGATCGTAGTGTCCCCCCATGCCGAGCCGCTTGGTCCGCGCATCCAGGTTTTTGTACGTCGACGGCGCAAAACTCCACGACTGCCACTGACCACCGTAACCGGGATCACTTGGCCAGCTCGCGGGATCGCCATAGTTCACCGCCCCACGTGATTCATCCGGAGGCCAACCCAAGCTGAGCGTAGGAATCGCCAACCCACACAGCAGGGCCAGCAGGAATCCCAGCCTTCGCACTCGTCGAGAACGAAGCAGATCGAGCACCGATGCCAACGTCTTCCGCATGGCCCGCATCTTTGCTCACCTCTGCCAGGCAAGAGAAGGGGGAATCCCTGGAAATGATCGTGCATTCGGCTTGATCTGCGGATTCACATAACGCTATGTAGCGAGTTTCGGAATCGCACGTTTCCCGTCGCTAGCAAGCAGAACCGGGTAATCACAGGTAGGAAGTGGGAAAGGTCATCACCAATGCAAGACGGACTCGATCAGCAAGAAACAGATGATGGCTGCGCATTCCCCTCGCTCATGGTGGATGATCCCGGTGATGCAACGGTCGAGGAGTGGCAGGGGGAGGCGCGGGATCTGCTGCGACTGGCCATGGATCGGATCGGCCGAATCGCCAAGCGATTGACACCACAGCGGCAAGGACTGCGGACGCACCTGGCGAACTTGCAGCTTGCTCATGACTACTTGGAAAACCTGGAAGACGGGCCAGACGACGGACGCACCCCGAGCAAGTCGCTCAACCTGGATTTGCAGCAACGACAAGAGATTGCACGCACGGTGCGCGACCGGAGGATGAGCCTCGGCCTTTCCATCCAAGCCCTGGCCCAGCGGGTTGGACTGTCGGAAGGAACCATCAAGAACCTGGAGACTCCGCGCAAGCCCATCACCCGAACCACGTTGCTGAGACTGGCAGCGGCGGCAGAGTTGGGGCTCCAGTTCGATGAGTTGTTGTTTGATCAAGCGACGGCCGAGCTTACCGAGCCCATGAACTGCTTCATCGCGCCGGGCTTCAATCCGGTAAAGATGGTGATTGAGCTGGGTGAAAAGCTGAACTCTGCGGGCGGAGTGGTCGAGCAGACCAACGTCTATTTGGACCATCAGAGTGCGGTGGCCTATCTCAAGCTTGCCAATGAACCAGCGTACGTCGCGGCCTTTCGCGATCCGGTGCCGATCACGCGCATCGCGGAGGTGATTTTGGAATCCACCGGCCGGGCCGGACTCGATGTGATTGCACTGGGCCCAGGAAATGCGAGAGAGGAAGTGCGGCTGGTTCAGCACTTGATCACCAAGTCACCACTGCCAGATCTCCGTCTGTACTTGCTTGATGTCAGCCAACCACTGTTATTGACCGGTTTTGTTCATGCCGCAGAGACGTTGGCTGACCAATACGGGGTTGCCTATTTTGCAATGCAAGGCAACTTTCACCATTTACCTAAATATACCCAGCTCAACTATACGCCAACCCGATCTCATCGCCGTCGCGTGGCCACCATTTTGGGAGGAACACTCGCCAACCTCGAGAACGAGGGTCAGTTCTTTCGCCATAGTCTGTCCGGACTGGCACCTGGCGATATTGCTGTAATTCATGCCCAAATTGCAGTTGCGCCGCCTAGCCAACCGGACGTAATTTCGAGATTGGAACCGGCTCTCCAAAAGCCAATTTCGGTTGCATACAAAAATTGGCTTACCGATCCCATCTATAGGCACTGCAAGGAGGTGACCGATGTTGAGCTTCATTTAGAGCTAAGTACCAACTGCCCAGTGCCCGGTAGTTATTCACTAGAAGCGATCGCCACAGTGAAGCTTGCGGGCCGACGCCAGAAGGTGTTTTCGATGCATCGCTGGCGGAAATACGATCCAAAACTACTCTCGGAACACCTCAAATCCATGGGCTGGGATACCCTGGCCACAATTCCCTGTGGGAACTCACTCAAAAGTCAGGCCTCCGTGCTGGTTCTACGCAAGCGGAGTCACTGATCCCGCCCCTTCCTATGCTCCGCAGGCTCCTTCCTACTCGGTGGGACTCCTGTGTAAGATGGTGCCAAGTGCGCCGGACAGATAGAGGTGGCCCCCCTTGCTGACAATCGCGTGCAGACGGGGGAGTTCGTCTCGACTCACAATCGCAAAGGACTGGCCATTGTAACGGAGCACGGTGCCTTGAAGTGTCACCGCCCAGACATCGGTGGGACTGGTTCCGGCAATCGAGCTGATCGTTTCACTCACTCCTGAAGACATCGTTGACCAAGCGCTGCCGTCAAAATGGGCGACAAATCCGTTTGATCCACCGACCCACAGATCGCTCGTCGCACTGGCCCAGACTGCTTGCAGATTCTGTCGTCCTGTTGGAGCACTCCCATCGGCAGCCCATCCAGCGGAACCGCGCACCGCAACGAGCCCCTGTTCCCCGACTGCGTATACGTGGGTGGCATCCAGCGCAAACACCTGATTGAGCGCAGCAGAGCCGCCCAGGGTCGAAGCATCATCGACCAAGCTGCCCCCTTTCATGGACCAAGTCTTGACCACGCCCGCTTTGCCCACGACCCAAAACGTCTCTGCATCTACTCCATGAATGGCCGCATATTCCACACCTAGCTTCGGCTTTTCAATCACTGAACAGACACGGTTGGCACAAAGTGAAAGGGTGCTCCCAAGTGCGTCAAAACCAATCACATAGGCCTGTTCTTCGGACGGACTAAAGACTCCGTACAGAGACGATGTGGCCTCGCTGCGAATGGGCTCCCAAGTCGTGCCGCTACGACGGAGCACAGTGCCTTGAAAGCCGACCGCCCACAGCGTGCCAGCCGTGGCTGCTGATAGCGAATAGATGGCTTCCTGAGGACGGGCATTGATGCGGGTGGGCAGAGACGATGTCAGCTTGTACAGATCGGTCCCGCCGATCCACAGTTCGCCACTTGGCAACGCAAACAGGCTGCGTGCGACCTCCATCGTTTTGAGCTCGAACTGGCTCCAGGCGTTGCCGTCGAACCGATAGATGTTGCCGGGACGACCGCTTACCCAGGTATTGTTGCCGTTGCTGCCCACCACCGAAAAGTAACCGCTCTTGTCTGTGGGCGGCGTACTGAGGCTCGGCATCGCCCCCCAGACTCCCGCGCTGCGCCGCGTCATGCAATAGCCTTCGCCAACGCTGATCAGATCCATGCCGGACGCAGCGATCCCAAAGAGTGAGGCCGCACACGACGTGGTTTCGCGTCCCAGTGCAGTGCCATCCCAGCGCAGTACCGTGCTACTGCCACCAACCGCAAATACTCCCTCGGCCGTACCGATCACCGATTCCAGCGTCACAGACGTATCGGTCGCCAGGCTCTGCCACTTCGCACCGTCTTTGTGCAGCAGTGTCCCACCTTCTCCGACCGCCCAGACATTGCCGGGATCGCTCCCCCACCCGCCGCGCAGGTTCGCCGAGACCCCCGAGTCCTCCGCCACAAACCGCTGTCCGTTCCAGCGAAGGATTGCGTTGCAGAAAATGCTCCGGTCGTCTGGATGGGGCTTAATTCGCGACCGACCCAGCGGGCGTTCCTTACCCTGATTTGCGTGTCTTGCACTGCGCTCTGTGGGCAGCGGTGGGATGAGCCGCGCTGCTGCAAGGAAAGTCGCAGGATCTGCGAGTTGATCAATCGGTCCGCAGCGGCTTTGCGGACAGATCCGAATCGGTAGGCGTAGACATCGAACATCGGAGTCGCCAAAACATGGCCGATTGCTTCCGTGCGAGATCAAGTTCATCGACGAGCAACCGCACACTTAAACGTGGCGACCTTGTCGGCAGGAGTTTGGTGAGGACTCTGGCTGATCCACAAACTGGCCAAGGCGGTGTCAGGACAGGATGGATTGGAAACCGCACAGAAGCAGTCAGGATCTGCACCACAAGCAGCCACAATCGTCGGGTCACTTGGAACCGGCTTTGCCATCGGTGCGCTCGCAGTCCCAGCCGCCGACCAAGCCGCGCAACACCTGGCACTGCACGTCGGAAATTGGGTATCAGGAATTGCATGAGGAGTCCCCTCATCGATCAAACCAACCACACACAGCGGTGCTCCGGTTTGATCTTGCTTGGGCGCTGCCGTCAGGCAGTACGCGCTGACTCCCTTGGTAATCCGCTCGGCCACAACATCGAGAACAGCGCCAAAGTTCTGGGGTTCACAGACACTCTGCTCGATCCGAGCGCTGCTCGGGAAGTTGCGCACGAACTTGGAAAGACGAAGCTGTGCTTGTCCGAAAAATTTGGCATCGCTCTTGTTCTGACAGGCTGCTTTGGCTCCTTTGCCTCGATTGAGTGCTTCGGTTCCGCACGTCATGCCGCTGCCCGGCACACAGACCAAATCATCATAATCAAGCTCAAGTTTCCCATCGCGAG
>CALLYL010000328.1 GCA_937859535.1 uncultured Myxococcales bacterium | reverse complement strand
CCACCTGTGATGAATCAGAACTTGAGGGAACCATCGTCGAAAACACGAAAGGGCCTGGGAATAGCTCAGGACCACCTTCTTCAAGAGACGTTCCTCGACGCGCGACCAATGACACTGCTGAGGAGGCCATCATCCTTCTGGCTCAAGGCGTGCTCCTCTTGTATCGCCGCCTTCTGACTGGACGTGAAATCGTCCGCCAGAGCGATGAGATCCCACCGGAGTTGCAGGCCGCCATGTGCTACCTAGGCCGGCTCTATATCGAGCAAGGCACGGCAGACCGGGCCGCTTGCGTCCACGACGTCCTGGAGCGTGCGCGCCACCCCCTGGGGGCGCGCGCGTGGGGACTAGACGCTTTTGGCGAGGGCTTCCGATTCAGTAGTGCTGTCTTGATCGATCCGCTACTGAAGGTCCCGACATCAGACTGCGCATCGCTTGCGACCATCCGCGGTGGTCTGGGCGAGGACAACGTAATCGAAAGTCGCTTGCACACGCGCCTGCGCGAGACTGCCGAGCGGTTTGGCTCGCGTCGCCATGAGGCGTACACGGGGATTCGCGAGTTATTAGGCCGATACTCTTTGGTCGATGAAAGGCAGCTCATCAACTTCCTTGATAGCCGGAGCTTAAGCCCGGTCGTGCAGACCGTCCTCGATGAGTTCTACGATCGGGTACCTGAGACCTGGCTGATTCGGGGTCGAGTCCACCGTTGCGCTCACTGCGGGTCGCTAATGAGACCGAGCGCAAATAAGCAAAACTACCCTGACGGGATCTGCCCAATTCGTCAGTGTGTGAGTCGTCGCGAGCCACAAGTTGGTGAGCAGCTTGATCCAGCAAGTGTGCCATTGCTGGTTGCAAAGCCGCAGGTCCTTGCGTACTGGACCGGCCCAGGTATCGACGAGCTTCAAGTCTTCGACGAGGCTCAGCGTCTTGGGCTGAACGCAGAACTGTATCCAGAATCGGACCTCTGCGACATCAGCATCGAGGGTCGCGCCATCGGTATCGACGCGAAATCTTACTCTAGTCCTATCTCACTCGGGCTGCGCCTGAGTTGTGGCATCGGGGGACTAATCAACTACCGACGACGCATAGTCGCGATCGGAGACGACTTGGTTTCGACGAACCCGGACTACATTTCGACAGTTCGCTCTCTGCTCGAACCCAGGGGAGATCAAAGTACACTCGAACTCATGGATGTCTCTTCCGTCCTAACTCTGCTGCGGAGGATGCGTCATGCGCCAGAAGCCTAATTTTTGGACGGCAAACGAGCGCATCTGCTGGCTCTGCGTGCTCATGGAAGAGTTCATCGGCACCAGTTCCTTGGAATTAGCACCCGCCGTGATGTCCGGATTGGGCTGCGTTGCGGAAGCGCCCGTACTTCAGCGCGCTCGGCAAGCAATCTTCAACTTGCGGCAGCTCACCCTTGCCTTTGCGACGAACCAGTCCGTCAAGCATGCGGTCGCCCTATATAACGAGCACCATCGCGCCAATCGTACCCAAGGGCCGTATCGAATTGATCCCGAGACGCTGGAGTTTAAGCGTACGGACCACTTCGAGGACGTCGCGATCAGCAAAGCGAGGAAGATCCTCGCTGAGCCACTGCCATATCAACTCAGGGACATCCAGATGGCCGATGCGGCTCAGGAGATGACCGCCCAGTTAGGAGATGATCCATCGGCAGCGCGCGTTCCGATCGGTCCTCTCACAGTTGCCCTTCCACCTCGGCGACCGCACGATATCGAGCGCAAGCCGACTGGCAAGATTACAGTACCGATTGCCGAGCTAATCGAAGTCGCACGGGAGATGGACTCGCGCGAATTAGAAAACCCGGAGCGGCGGTCGGGGAATTGGGAGCAACGCATCAGACACTTCTCGCTGATGATTCCGCAGTCAGGAGTGGGGCTGGTAGAAGACGACGCGCTAGTCCTCGACGGAGTCCGGCATCTGATCGGACTTCCGGGAGCCGGTAAGACAACGATCTTAGTTGTGCTAGGTGTCTGGCTCAGCCGACGGCGATTGAAGGCCATGTTGCTGTTCCCATCCATCGAGGTCGCCCGCCAGTACATGTCCGATTTGGCATTCCATGGAGTTAGCGTCGGCATGCTGGTAGGCCAGAATCCTACGACGCGAAGAAGGCATGCTGATCGCATCGCAGAGACCATTGCCTCCATCGGAGGACAAGGAGGCTTCGCGACTACCATTGATGGTGCGGACGCATTTGCCGCCAACTGTGTCCTACCTGCATTTGCACGTGGAGATACGAAGTTCTGGAGATTTGGCGACGCGCCGTGCGACTCAATCATGCAAGGAACCGATGGTCGGGGACGGCTCCGCCGCCGTCTTTGTCCTGTCTGGGCAGTATGTGGCAGAAATCAAGCGCCGCGCAGACTCATCGAGGCCGATGTTTGGGTCGGTTACGTATTGTCGATGGATACTATCGTCCCAGCTCATGCACTCGATGAAGGAGTCCGGTACTTTGAACTCATCGCTCGCACTTTCGATGTTGTCGTATTTGATGAAGCCGACGCTGTGCAATCAAACCTAGACAGCTACGGTGCTGCGACACTGAAGATCTCCGGGGCAGAAGACTCTCTCCATCGAGTCATGCTGGACCAAATACACGACCGATTCGCCCGGGGCGAAAACCATCGACTGATGGATCGCAACATCGAATTATACAGTCGTGATCTTGGCGAGTTCGGTAGCCATAATTACTCGCTCGTTAGTACCGTTCAGAACCTCATCACTGATCCGGCAGGGCAGCGTGTAGCAAATTATTTCTGCGATCACCTGCTGACGACTTCGCGCGTCATTTCCGACCTTCTTGATGGTCTCAGTCGTCATCGCCCTCGGCGAGATGAAGCAGAGCAAGCAGAGGTGAAGAAGGGGCTTTCAGTGGCGCGCGCGCTCACGGAGCTTTGGGACACCGCAGCCTTTGAAGCGTTCAGCAATAGGACAGAAGAGCAGAAATCGACCTGGCTCAAGGCGGATCTTTGCTCAAGGACCCTCGGATTTCCTCGCGATGAACTGGAGCGTACACGGTCCCGATTGATACAAGAATTCCGGCGGTATCTTGCTGAGACGCTGAACTATCGCCGTGACGAGGTCATTATTCGCATCTCAGAGATATTTCTGAGCATCTGCTTCCCTCGCGGACGACATCGTCCTCAGGGCGCCCACGAAGCGATGCGCTTACTTGTGACCGTTACTTTCATGATCCTTGGATACCGACGCATCGTCCCTGGAACGCGAACCATGGTGGCAGAGGGTCTTGTGCGAGAGCCACTGGTAGAGGCCACAGCCTCCGACGAAATGAGGAAATTCATTCCGGAGAGTGTTATGGGCTCTCTCTCTGGCGTGAAGTACAGCATTCGTAAGGCTGAAAGCTCTCGCGAGGACGCGGTCAACGTTGAACTCTCTTACGTCGCTCTCGTTGGTGCGCCTCGGCTCCTAATGCACCGCTTCCATCAGTTTCTGGAGTCAGATGGCGGTCTTCCCGGACCCGCTGTCTTACTCACGTCGGCCACATCATTCCTCGAAGCAAGTCCTGCGTACCACATTAACGTTGGACCGCATTACGTGCTATGTCCACGTCGAGCTGAACACGATCCCACGCGGAGCTTCTACCGGTTCAAGTGGATTCCCGACCGCGAAAGTAGCGATGAACCTCTCAGATACAGCGGCGCCGGCGAACTCGGTTCTCGCAACCTAGAACGAATGGTTGACGCGCTGGTCCGTGGAGGTACTTCGAAGTCGGAAGTTTACAAATCAATCAATCACTTCGACGTCCGCGAAGGTATCCGTCGAAAGGCTGCGCTGGTAGTAAACAGCTATGAACAAGCACGCTCGATTAAAGCGTTTCTCGACCATCACCATCGTGAAGTCGGACGCCGGACAAAGGCGGTGCTCCGAGACATCGGTCGCCGGGAACGCCCCGCCGACTATGTGACCCCTGCCCAAGCTGAGGCGCTGGGGGATGATGATAACTGCGACATCATCGTCCTGCCGATGTCTGCATTGGGCAGAGGAACCAACATCGTTTTCACAAAAGGGCCCCGGCTTCGCGATGCAGCGATCGGCTCAATCTATTTCTTAACCCGCCCCCATCCCTCAGCTGACGACATGCAACTAATGCTCAGCATTGCTGGGCGGGACACCCTCGTGCTAAGTCAACGAAGATTCGGTCCCGAGGAGCAGCTGAGAGATATCGCCTCCGCTGTCCATGCCGCGCGCCATAAGGCTTTTCGGCTCGCAAGGCGCTTGATGCAAGAGCCACTCATGGCCAGTCGTTTAGGGCAGGAACTATTCAAGCCCTTCACTGCAAACCAGATGGTTAACATCCTCCAGACAATAGGGCGCGGGATGCGAAATGGATGTCCGGTCGCCGTCTACTTTGTTGACGCAGCATGGGCACCAAACTCGACCCGAGGAGAGCCAGATACACCGCAAGGCAGCATGCTTGTGCAAATGCGCTCGATCCTGGAAGAGTGTATTGCGCATCCAGATGTCGTATCGAGACGCATCTATCAGGAACTCTACGGTGCATTCTTAGAACCGTTACGCCGAATCGAAGGGGTTGAGTTTCCGCCAAGCATGAGAGACGCAGGCGCAGAGTCCCCTGAATACGAAGACGATGGTTTCGACGATACCGATCCGTTGCTGGAGGACTGACATGGACGCCAGGGAAAATTTAGACATCGAGCTGGAAGATATTGACGACGAGCTTGGTGAGGCCGTCTCGCAGCCCACGGCTGAACAGCCACTGTTTCGTAAACTAAAAGCACCGCCGAAGAAGCTCATTACCCTTGC
>CALLYL010000327.1 GCA_937859535.1 uncultured Myxococcales bacterium | reverse complement strand
GATCGCCGCCGAGAACGAGAGGAAATCCGCGTGATTGCACGGCCGATGGCTGGGTGCGAGGGCAGTCTGAACGGGAAGGGCGAGCGATTTATTTGAGGTTGGACTCACGGTGGGCCACGCGGCGGTCACGCTTCTTGCCTGCGATGGGCATTCCGGGCTCGTAACGAGGCGGTGCAACCGGGGTAGGATTGGCCTTGGATGGCTTTGCTCCCGGCTTTTTCTTCATCGGGCTACTGGCTTTCTCGGTCGGCGGCTGCGCCTCATCGTCGGGAGGTTCCGGCTGCTGACGCAGCTTGGCCTCGAGACCCGCGAGCTGCTGCTTGAGTGCTCGCAGTCGCGCTGATTCACCCGTTCCTGAAGCAGGCTGGCTCGCCTGGTAAATCGAAATTGCCGTGGTGAGTGATTCAAGCGCCGCCCGGGTCCGACCTTGGCTGTTCTGGATCCCTGCCCGAAGTTCATACATGCCGACGCGCCGTGGACCGTGACACAGAGACAGCGCTAGGTCGATGCTGCGTTGCGCCTCCTCGATTCGACCGGTCTCGTAGTACAGCCTTGCCAGTCGCGCAGGAGGATTGTAATCCGTCGGTAAGGCCTTGGCCGATCCGAGCAGCATCTCTTCTGCGGACTTCCATCTTTTGAGTCGCCGATAGCAGTCGAAGCGATGGGCATCAAACGTGGCCGCGATGATCGGGTTTGGCGCAGCCGCAGCCGCTTTTTCCAGCAAACCGAGTCGTGTGGTTGCGAGACCGTCGCCAACCGCCGCTTCCCCGAGTTCATCCGACAGCTCGATCATGGTTCCGTAGCCATCGCTGCGATCGTCCACCGAAAGATCCGCTGTCGCATCACCGAGCAGGTGTTCCAGGTCACTACGGAGCCGTCGTCGAAGCTTCTGTCGTCGGTCGACATCGCTGAGCTTGTCGATGCATGAGGCCGCGTACGAAGCAAAGTCAGTGGCCAGCGCGTTCTTGCCGACAAACTGGAAGTTTTGCTCGAAGACCTCGACACAGCGTTCGTTTTGGCCCAGCTCACGCAGCGCCTGCACCAGCCCAAGTAGCGCTTGCGGACGTGAACCCGTCTCGCTGAGCGCATCCTCGTATAGCCGTGCGGCCTCCCTGGGATGACCTTTGGCTGCTTCTGCTTCGGCCTCAGACAACCGAGGGTGTTGCTTGACCTGCATGGACGTCACATCCAGCAGCCGAGTCTTGAGCTCTGCCGCCGACATCGCCCCGGTCCAGCGGGCGACCACCTTCTCTTCGCCATCTAGCACCAAGAACGTTGGTAGCGACGAGATCGGGAAGCGCTGAAGGAACGGCAGATTCGCCGGCTCCTCGGTGTCAATCGCCAGATACACCAGATGGTCGGCCAGCGGCGCAAGCTGTGGGTCGGTGAAGACGAAGTTCTTCATGCTCAGGCAGGTGTGACACCACAGTGCCCAGGCGTCGACCAACAGGAGCTTGCCTTTTCGCAGCGCCGTGGCTCGTGCGGTCGCGTAGTTGTTTTCGATAAATGGCAACACCTGCGGCGCGGATTTCGGCTGTGGCGATGGCTTCGCAGCCTCACTGCGGGCGTTGGCGGAGGGAGTTGCCAAGAGCCCTAAGCCCGTCACCCCAAGCAGCGCTAGCGCCCCTGAAAGAAACGTAGGCCCGAGTGCGGACAACCCCGCGAATGGACGACGTTGGCGGCGAAACATGGCCCACCGTACGCGAAGGGCCGAGCGAGCACAACCGGCTAGAAGAGCGAGTCTTTGGGACTCTGCTTTTTGAGAGCGTGCAGGTAGGCGCGGGCGTGCTCGACGCGGTAGAGAAAGCTCTCCCACTCGTCGTCTGTGACCAGGTCGCCAAAGTCCGTTCGTAGCGCCGGTAGGTCTAGCTGGAACAGGCTGTGGGCGACGTTGCGCGGGAACCGCTCGCTCCACTTCAAGGTCTTGAGCATCAAGCGGGAGTGACCGTGTTTCTTGTCGGGACCGAAGCCCGCGCCTTGGTCGATGTAGACCATCTCGCCATCGGCCTCGGTCGTATTGCCACCCGACCAGCGGTCGAAGTTGAGTAGTAGGTAGTCGAATAGCAGCAGCGTGCTGATTTCTGCGACGCGCTTGTGCTTCCCGCTGGGAATCGGCTCGCCGTGCTTGAGGAGTGGCCGCCACCAGTCGGCCTGCTCCAGTTTGATGTTGCGCAGGCCCGGCACCCACTGGATCACCGCCGTTTTGACGTTGCCTTTGTCATCAACGACCAGCTCTTGATCCATGCGCTCGCGCAGGTCTTTGGGCATGTTCGCCTGCAGCGCTTCTTTGGTAAACGTCCGCACGCAAGAGGGGGGCACCACTCCCAGCCCGAGCGCCCGTCCGAGCTTGTAGGCCGCGACCTCTGCTTGGTAGCGAGTGATGCGCAACTGATTGGGCTTCACCGCAGCGTGGCTGCCATCCACAAACGTCACGCGCAGTTTGATCGATGAGCCACCACCTAGAGGCCGGATGGTCTTCACCTGGAGCGAGCATAGCTTGGCCAGGATTTCGTCGTCGTATTCCCCTCGGAAGCGCGGTCGGGAGTCGACTATTGTGGGTGGCGGCTCGACGTCGCTGGGAGACGGCTCAAAAGGTGGAAGCTCGGATGTTGGGGGGACGAAGAGCGTCTGCTTTCGTCGCAGCAAGGCTTCACTGCGGGCACCGAGCTGGAGCGTCATCCCTGAGGAGCCACGGAGCTGGAGTCCCGCCACGGTGGTCTGACCCACGCCCGCAGTGCCGTCGCTCTCTTGCAGATACGCTGTACGTACGTTGGGCGACGACGTCGAGCGCCCAACCACGCTGAGCGAGCAGATCAGAGAGAGGATGAACAACCGGAAGAACTTCATTGCTGGGCTTCGCCTGCGCGTAACTCACCGTGCCAGCCGCCTGTGGGCCGGACCTGACACAACGACAATGGCACAATGATTGTAGACCACATCTGCGCATCACACCGCATCAAAAATCGTAATGATGATTGAGAATTAGACCGCTATGCGCCTGCTGCGGATATCCGCACATATTGTGAGATAAGACCTACACTGCGACTGCCTGGCCCTCGTTAGCGAACGCATCGAGATCGAGCGGTATCGTCTGAGGTTTGTTGGGTTCGGTAAGTGGGAACCAGTGCGACAAGTGCGCCAAAGTACGTGACAGCCTAAATTCTTCGCGGTAAGCATTGAGTCATGCGCACCGGAGCTCGTTCTACGCTGGTTTTCGTCGCTTTCGGCCTGGTCGTCGCCTGCAATCCCGCCACCGGCAAAGTGGATGAGGATGCGCCGCCGGTGCCTGATATGTCGCTGCCACCGCCGCCTCCTCCTCCGATGTGCGATGAGGGGCGCGTCCGCTGCAATGCCAACCGCGATGGCAACGAGCGCTGTGCCAGCAACGCATGGGTGCCAATGGACAAGTGCGACATTGCCGGTGGGGACGCTTGCATTGACGGTCGCTGCCTTACGCCTTGCCAGCAGGTCACACGCGGTAACGTTGGCTGTAGCTTCTATCCTGCCAACTTGTGGTCGACTTCTCTCGTGGGTGAGTTCGGAATTGTGGTCACGAACACCAGCGACCGTTTGACCGCCAAAGTCACGCTCTCGGATGCCAGCGGAACCATTGACACCAAGACCATTCCACCCGCGACCGGCATGCCTGGTGGTGGCGTGGCAACGTTCCGCCTGCCGCATGACCGCAACAAGCTGACCGAGACGGAAATTGCCAAGAAGGGGTTCCATCTAACCTCGACGGCCCCGGTGGCGGTCTACCAGTTTCATCCAATCGACGCGGCGACGGTATTTTCGGGTTCAGCGACGCTGCTGCTGCCTGAGCATGTGATGGCGAAGAACTACTTCGTCATGTCCTACACCTACAACGCTGAGCACATGACCTTCCCGCCACAGGGGGCGGGGCTGCTCGCGGTGATGGCTCTGACCGATGATACGTTGGTCGAAGTGACCCCTCCGGTCGCGACCGCGAAAGGGCCCGGGGTGCCAGCGCTGCGAGCGGGCGAGACCGTGCGGCGATTCCTCAAGCGGCTAGAGGTCATGGAGATTGTCCAGGCCAACTCCCGTGAAGACATCTCGGGTGCTGTGGTCAAAGCGAGCGCTCCGGTGGTCGTGTACGGGGGGGCAGGGGGCGTGACGATTCCGGCCAGTGCAGTCGGTGGCAACCACCTCGGCGTCCAGATGTTCCCTCTCGACACCTGGGGCAAGCACTACATGGGTGCGAAGGTGAAGCAGCGCAACGCCAGTGATAAGGACTACTACCGAATCGTCGCCAGCGTGGACAACACCAACGTTACGCTCAAGAGCACGGTGGTGTTGCCTGCGGTGAGGCCACTCAGCAAGGGCGAGATTCACGAGTTTTCCACCGATGCCGACTTTGTCGTCGATTCGGACCAGCCGATCATGGTCTTCCAGTACATGCCCGCTTGGGGAAACCTGACGGGGCGGTTCGATCCCAAAGAATTCCCCTCGGATGTTTCGCTGCGCTGCCCATTCCGAGGGACCAGCGAGGACGTCAAATGTCTGGGAGACGCCAACATTACTCCGCTGGTGCCGGTCGAACAGTACCGCAGCGACTACATCTTCTACGTGCCGGAAACCTACAGCTACGACTACGTCAATGTCACCGCTGCGCCCGACGCTCAGTTGAAACTCGACGGGCAAGCAGTGACTTCGATGTTTCGTGCGATTGGCGATGGCTCGATGGGCCGCGTGATCCTGCGCATGAATAAGCCCGGCAACCACCGCATTACCTCGACCAAGCCGTTCGGGCTCATCGGATACGGCTACGCCTACGCAACTTCGTACTCCTACGCGGGCGGCCTCAACCTCGACCGGATCAACCCCATCGAATAGGAGAAGGCGCTACGGATAGCGCTGGAGCATCGGAATCGGGTGGCCGTCTTCGAGTACGTGGGCGAGTAGCTCACGGAAATGCAGCGCTGGTCGTAGCGCCGATACCACCGCCAAGATGCCGAGCCGCTGCCGCCATAGCAAAAGTGTCTGTGGGGGCAGTGCCATCTTCCGTCCTTGCACCAGCAGCCAAGTCAGCTCGCCCAGCTCCTTGACGTATTCGGGGGTCAGGCGAACCGGCTCCCGCTCCAGAAATGGCGCTGACAGCAGCTTTTCCCATCGTCGGTACGTCGAGTTATCAAATGCACTCGCCGATGGGATGAGGCCTTCTAGGTGGGCCGCGTAGCGCAGTGCTTCCCCATCGCGCTTGATCATCGCCCAGTACAGCGCCCGGTCTGCTTTCTGTAACTCCTCGGGAATCTCGGCGACACAGCCGAAGTCCAAAAAGCCAACCTTGGCCCCTGGCCCCGACTCGTTGCCGTTGAGGATGAGGTAGTTGCCCGGATTGGGGTCGACGTTGATCACGCCATGGCGAATCGGACAATCGAGAGCGAACCGCAAGATGGTCTGCGCCGCCGATGATCGCTGCTCGTCAGAACCGTCGCGGGCGACCTCGGGAAGGCTCCGACCAATGATCCGTTCCATCGTCAAGACTTTGCCCGTCGAGCGGTCGGCCACTACATCAGGGATGACCACGTCGGGATCGAAGGCAAACAACCGACGGAACCGTCGCAGGTTGTCTGCTTCGGCTCGATAGTCGAGTTCCGACAGTAGCCGTTCGCGCAGACCCTGGAGCGACTCTGCGGAGACCGCGTCACCTAGGTCGCCACCGACCAGGTCTTTCAAGACGCCGGCCGAGTCCAAGTCGTCTGCCAGCGCTTCAGCCACCCCTGGATACTGCACTTTGACGGCCAGCAGCTTGCCGTCCTGTCCGACCGCTTGGTGTACCTGTCCGAGCGAGGCAGAGGCCAGCGGTTCATCGACAAACTCGCGGAACAGGGCTTCGGGCTCCTGCCCGAGTTCGGCGCGGATGACTTGGCGAATCGCTTGCGGCTGCTCTGCGGGGGCACGATCCCACAGTCGACCCAGAACCTGCTGCGCTTCGGGACCGAGCGCTGATGCTCCCTGCAAATAGGCGCGGAGCTGAGCAATCTTGGCGATGCCGCCGCGCAGTCCTGCTGCCGAGCGATAGAGATCCTCGGCCTCCATTCGCTCGCTTTGGGACTTTTCCGCCGCTTCGTCGATGGTACCGCTCAGGATCTGTCGCACAGAGAGTCCAAATCGCCGCAGACGCGA
>CALLYL010000326.1 GCA_937859535.1 uncultured Myxococcales bacterium | reverse complement strand
CTCAGTAACAGGGAAGTCCTTCCGCGTTTCTCGACGGAACAGATGTTGTGCGGCACATTGTCTGATCCAAATATTCCGTTGAGAAACGTCTCTTCATATGGTCTTCGGGAAGTAAGTGGGAAGCGGCTATGTCTGGTGGCTTTCGTCGAGAGGTTGCCGATGTGGACGCTCTGCACGGACTTGAGCGAGCAGATCGAGCTGCCGTTCGGCTGGCCATTCCTTTAGTAAGCTGACTAACTCGATCAGCGTCGTGGACTCACCGGCCAGAGTCTCGGCGACCCTGTTTGTTTTGGAATCGGCAACGCTCGATGCGCTGGCGTAGTGGCGTTCCGTCATCGAAAAAGAGCCGTGGCCCAGCGCTCTCGCTACGGCATCGGCTGTAGCTCCTCCATCCAGAGCCAACGTCGCGTGTAGGCCCCGAAGACTGTGTGCGCAAACCACGGTCACTCCCGCGAGTCGACAGAGTCGCCTCACCTGCAACCAATAGTAATTGGGATGGGGATTTCCCTTGGACGGAAAGAACAGGAGGTCGTCGGGTTGTCTCGTCTGCACTAGCGTCTGTATGAGCGGTCGGAGCTGCTCAGGAATCTTGAGCCTCCGTTTCGCGTTCTTGGTCTTCCCGGAGGTCACCCACAACGTCCTTCCATCATCGTCAATATCACGACCAACGCGAGCGATGACTTCACCTTGACGGAGTCCTAAGTACATCATCAGGAGGGCTCCTACAGCAGAGACATCGCCTTCCCTTGCTTGCACCAAACAGAACGATTCCAGACGGCGAGCTTCGTCGATACGGAGCTGCTTTTTGCCGACATTGACACGCCCGACCGGCTGTACCTCTGCAAACGGATTGTGCTTGCAGAACCCGGACTTCACCGACCATGCGTAGAACCTTCGCGCAAGTGCCAGCCGGACCCGATGGGTTGCCGCAGCGAGAGGTCTATTTGTGTTGAGATTCCTTTCTGTGAACTCCTTCCGGTACAGGAGCCCTGCTTGTTCCGTGGTGAGATTTGACAGCATCACTTCGTCTGGTAGCCACTTCAGATTTCGCGCCGCCCATACCACGCTCTGGGGTTTGACGCAGCGCGTCTCGGACAGGTACCTAATGAACTCCTGAATCGTAGTGCCAATGGTCCGCTCGCGACGCTGCGAGTCCCTTCCTAACAACTTCGCCTTGACCTCCTCCGCTTCCTCCTCTGTCTTGAATCCAACGTTCCGAGTCTCTCCGTTCTCAGTGATCTTCAGCCGAAACTTTGTTGGGCCATCCTTGTACGGGCCCCATACAAGAGTCTCTTCCTGTTTGCTCTTGATTCGCTCCTCACGAAGCTTGTCGACCACGGATTCCTTGTCTGTGGTTCTGCGCGACTTTCGTCGCTGCGACTTGGCACTCTTGGCTATCTTCTCCAGCGTTGTACTCATCGAGACGCTCTCCTTCGGAATGGTCTGTTTCCTCCCCCCTACACAAGACTTAGCTTAGAGGAGTCCTATTCAATAGGACTCCTAAGAATCCATCCTAGATACACCTCAGTCGGTTCACAAACGCGGCCGAAGCGAGGAACAGAAGGCAAAGGACAACACGTAGAGGTGTCCTAATGGACGGGCGTCACCACCGACCAGGCAAACCGACTGTGCAAATTGAAGTTCTGCTGTCAGAGACGAAACCAAGCTCCTCACTGCGAACGCAGAAAAGGCAGGCAGAGCCATTGGAATGATCCGTTTACTGTTTCTGAAGCAAAAGCACTGCCGCTTGATTCTCTGGTCCGTACTTCCAGGTCTGGACGGTGTTCCAGCCCATGCTCAGCAAGCACTCACTGAGCCTTGTTAGGTCGTACCGTTTGATCTGCCAGACCAAGAAATGTCGCTCTGGTTCGTCCTCTGTTTCAACGTCAGCCCAGTTTTCTATCGCATAGCTTCCAGGGACCGGACAGAGCGTCGATAACTCTGTCCGTAAACGAATGCTGCGGAGTCCTTCGCAGTGACGACGCAGAGGCCCTGATAGAAACTTCGCATAGGCATCGGGCGGGCGTCTGGCCTTGATGGGAGGATCTACCTGGCGAATCTGCTCAGGTTGGTCAGCAGGAGCCCGAGCGGTTTGACAGTCTAGCACCGCCAAGTCTCCCGGCTGTGCGCACGCTGCCAGATCACGAAAGAACGCCGGTTCGTTGAGGATGTTGCCGATCGTGTTCCCCATCATGAAAAAGACCCTCATTCGGGGAATACTGGTCGGGTGCATGTAGAGGGGCGGATTCTTGGCGATGTCGTAAAAGCTACCGTGAATGGCAAAGACAGGGATGCGACGCGGCGCAAGTGAATCGAGTGCAGCCCGGTATGCCTCTGCTAGTAAGACATGGCTGATATCGAGCAGGTATAGCTGCAAATCGGGCGGTGGCGGCATTGAGTCGGCAAGGCGTTGCATCAGAGCGATTTCTGTCTTGCCGTCACCGCAGCCAAGCCCATCCACATCGATACCCACACCTTTGCTCAGTTTGACGATGCGCTCCGCCAACTTGTCGATCGGAAGCTTGGAACGGAAGGCGGTGATGTACTGCTCGCTATTGCACAGCGCATGGAAATCGGAGGCGCTCTGCGGGTCGAGATACCAGTAGGTCTGCTCCACTTGCCCGCCTGGTCCGTTTAGCATCGCAACCATCGTGCGCGTCATCTCCATGGGGTTGTATTGAGCGGTGCAACCCCACGCATCGTTCGACTCTTCCCGGTTACGATGTAGTTCGGTGAGCCGCAGCGCCTTGATTGCTGCCAGAAGCTTGAGCGTCTGCGGACTCGGGGTCGTCAGGCCCTGCTCGATGTTGTGAATGGTGTTGCGCGTTAGGCCAGTCTTACGCGCCAACTCGAGGATACTCAGTCCCGCCTCTTCCCGTCGGCTCTGCAACAGAGTGCCAAAGCTGAGGGGCGGCGAGGCCAATATCTCGGTCTCCTTGATCACGGACTCTTCTTCGGTTCCTGCTTCCATGGGATGGATGCTCCTTGGCAAGGCCGGGTGCGATGGACAGATTTAACGGATTCTAGTCATTGAGTGGCTGGATTGAGCATCGGATTGAGCAGAACTGACCAATCGTTGCATAATATGTCTCTTCATCCGCTTGTACCTTCTGCGAAGGGAGTCTCTCTGCTAGCTCTGTGTTCATGGATGAGTTCGTTTTCTTTGAGATCCCGACCGACGAGAACCGGAGGAATCACAACACCGGTCTGAAGTCCCAGCCATACACCGGACTCCCTTCCTTTAGCAAGCTCGATCCTACCCAAATTCTGAGGGATGGGAGAACTCACTCCTTATTAGGTAGGAGTGGAAGGTGAAGACTGCCCACACGCTCCGTAGGTGCATTCACTGCGGGACCAAGGCAGTCAAGCCGCGCAAGGGAATCGGACGCACGATTTGCTATCGGACGATGCCCTGTATGCAGATTCCAAACGACATCCTGGTCCCGACCTGTGGGCGCTGCAAGAGTGAGTTTCTCGACGAAGATGCCGTTGCGATTCTGACTCCTTCGCTTCAAACGGCTTATCTGCAATCGTTACGGACTCGCATTCGGATCGCGATTGATATTCTCTCGAAACACATCTCTCAGCGGCGGCTCGAACGGGTCTTGGGGCTCAGCCAGGGTTATCTATCCAGACTGCGGGCGGGCTCTGGGAATCCGAGTCCTGAGTTGAGTAGTCATCTTGCGATACTCTGCCACGATCCCCCAACACGACTGATGGAGCTGGAACGATTCTGGGCACTTCCTGACGAGGAATGGCCGCCCATGGCGATTCCGCAGACCCGGTTCAAGAAGCGACTCAGTCATGGGGACCGGAACACAAACAAGAAGCTAATGAACAACGAGTGAGCCGTCGTGAACACATCGGAGGAGAAACCATGGATGGAATGGAAGCAGAGACGAGCGCAGCGCCAATTGAAGCGGAGCCGAAACAGATGACCACTGCACAGACTGCTGAACCAAAGCCCAAGCAACATCGAGGATTCGCGGCCATGGATCGAGATGCACATCGAGAGCTGGCGCGTGCGGGTGGCAAGGCCGCGCATGCAAATGGACTCGCGTACCGCTTCACATCAGAGAAGGCGAGGGAAGCGGGGAAAGCAGGTGGCGCGAAGACCTCTGCAAATCGCGAACACATGGTCGAGATTGGTCGAAAGGGAGGCTACAGCAAGCGTGGATACCGGCGAAACAAGATCCCTACGGAGTACGATCCACAGAAGGAATAGAACCACGAGTGCGTGAGCCTCACAGAGAGGAGCAGAGGATGACAAAGTCGATCTTGGTGATCCATGCATGGACATGAGCAGCATGCTGAGCTCGTTGCGGGGGAGCAGTGGTTCTACCTTCAGTATCAAGGGGTGCTGCGTGAACAGGATGGGAGTCTGGTCGAGCTGAGAGCCTGTCCCAAGTGTGGGAGTAGCTTGGCGCGGAAGACCACCAAAGCAGAGCAGGAACGAAGTCTGCGCGCCATGGCAGCGGTGTTGTCATCGAGCTTAGCGAATCTGCCGGAGGATGGATGAACGTCGCGGTCCACCCGGATCTCGGTTCACAGATCATCACGGCACCACACTCTCAGCCGAGCGTCTCGACTTCCGTAATATCTCCGTCAGAAGTGATCACCTCTGCACGCACCGACCTATCGAGGCAGTACCTTGTGTAACCACGTTGTGCCTTGGGAGAATGGCACCTGCCGATCCCCTGTCATGTTTACTGAGAGGCGAACCTCCGGCCGGGACGCCAGTCTTTGGTCTGCGTCATAGAAGGCAAGGTGATAGAGACCACTTCCGGGAAGAAGGTTGTAGGGCAAGTTGATCATTGGGATCGGGAATGCCGGACGATGCAGGTCCGGCCTCATCCCTGGAAACCAACGGACCACTTCGGATTTTGGATGAGTGATTCCGAAACGGACGAGCGCCATCCCAGTTCCGAGCTTGTTCAGTTCTTCTACGGTGGAAATCACCTTCGGATGTGGGGAAAGCTCATTCTTCGCTAGTATTTGACATTTACGTGAGCAGTGTTTTTGATTGGCATTGCTTCTGTCGAAAGTAATCCCGCAGCGTACTCTGCTGCATATTGCCGTAGTTTGTAGCATTTCAGCGCACCCCTATTCGGTATTTGGTTCAATCGCAGCATCGGACACTCGATCAGCAGTGTTGGCAGTAGCAGCGCCAACAGCTGTCGAGAAGCAACCAGGTCACTAGCCAGAGGCAGAGCCACTGGCATCCCCAAGGGAAGCACCAAGCACCGCTATCTTGCAGGCTTTAAGGCTTTCTTTATTGCCCTTCCATTGAGCAAATTCAAACCAATCGCAACATGCATACTTTGCCAAATCGGCCAGTCAAGTTCCGGGGCTCACTATATATTGGACCAATTCTTGCAAAGACACTAAAAAAGTCCTCGGCAAATTGGACGCATCAGTCAGCGCACTGGTGCCTTCTCTGTCCGCTCAGCCGTAGGCCCATCGGTTGGCTTCTCTGTACGCTCATCGGTCGCTTGATCCCGAGTGGATGCTGCGGCAGCCGCTTTCACGGCCCACGATTCCGTCATCATCGCGACTCTTGACGCGGAAAGCCAGCTATCTATTTTGCCTACATTGAGTTGAAAGACTCTCGATCCAGGAAACCGGACTTTGGGGGTCACAGTGTGACTCAAAGGAGTCACAGAGTCCTTGGATTCGGAGTGCAAGGTCACGTCACAGAGCGGCGGTCACGATCCTGATCCCCTGTTGAGAAGCCACCGGAAGCTTCCTTCCGCTTCGCCAGAACTTTCTGTTTTGTGACTGCGGATGCGCTGACACACCTACAGATGTTGCACGCTATTGTGACGGATGCTCTGTCCTGTTTGTAACGAAACACCGCTTCGCGGGCGTCAGCAGATTTGCAGTACCAAGTGTCGCAGCGCGAGCTACCGACAGCGAAAGCGACTACATCAGAGTCCACCACAAGCAGGAGTCCCACGGCCCAGCAACCGACGGCCCCGCAGCTCGCGAAGGGAGGACTCTGGGAGGTGGAAGCAGCTCCTCAGGACCGCTACCGACCGCATCGTGGAGGCCATCTTGAATCATGGGAATGGGTCTCTGTCTCAGCATCCCAGTGATTGCCTTGTGGACCTACGCACACAGGTGATCTCGCAGGCTCCCAAGCAAGCCATTGGCTATCGCCTGGTGCTACCGGGTCACTGCGCGAGCGATGGTCCCAAGCTCTCACCGAAGCGGAGTCAGGCACGAGCGTCTGCCTGGTACTCGCTCACTCCGTTTGAGTATCCCGACGACCTTCGGCTGCGGGACGGCTCCTGCTATCGAGTGATTTGGATCGGTTCAGCCGGCCTGCGCATCAGACTGAAGCCAGAGGAGTCGATTCCGTCTGTGTACTTCTTCCTGAGTCCCCCCATTGTGGCAAACAGTACGACGGAAAATGAGCCACCAGAAGTCGTGTCCCAAGAGCGTGACAAGCATCGGGTCACATCGCCAACCAGCATCCCAGAAGACCATTCCGTCACGTCATCACACAGTCTGGACGGGCCTCTTCAGATCGTCGTCTCTGAATCGATTGCAGAGGCAGGGCCTGCTCCGGTAGCACCAGAGATACCATCCTCCGCCACTGAGGAGGATCATCTCAGTCCTGTGGAAGCCGTGGTGCCACACCCGGAACCAAGGACCGAGCGTTCAGCCGTAAGCCCACAGTCGGTCAAGGTACTTCATCAACCTCTCTCGGCCTACACTCCTCTGTCGAACGAGCTCAATCCGACCCTGATGGTCCTTGCGGGCAGCGAGGTGACCGATCCGCCGTACTACGTTCCCTCCGCTGCTTCCGAACACAGTACGGACTCAGGTTGCGCGGATCTTCCACTGTACGTGTGCATTCCTGAATCTGTTCTAGAGACTATTGAAGCAGACACTCATGCGGAGACAAACGATCGAGTTGAATCGGTGCCCGTGCAGAGTGCCCCCAATCCGAGGAGTCTCCTTGCAGAGATGGACGACCTGGCCGAGACCGACGACCTTGACGGCTTTGGTGCCAACCTTCAGTCCTTGATCGAGCGGTTGGATCAGGGCAACGCTAGACTCCCCGGAGTGGATGCGACGCTTGAGGACTGGAATGCGTTTGCTAAGGTGGACTGGATTCCTTCTGAGGAATGGATTGCAGACTTCAAGAGCAAGTCTATTCTGGATGCACTCCGTTGCATCGAAGGAGTGTGGGCACTGTCTCCAACTCTGCATGAGGAGTCAGATTCAGCGTCGGAATCCGGCAAGCGGTTCCGTGCGCAGCTTCATGGAGAGATCTCAGCGCTCGCTCGCGAAGCGGAGTCCAAGTTGGGTGATGGGAATGCCTCCTTTCTGATTGCAGAACGGACAGAATCATTCATCAAGAATCACGTACTCAAAGCGCTTGACCGATGGGATCTGCAGCTCGGATTCACCAATGAGGAATCGCTAAGTACTGAGTGTCTCAGCGGAATCGCGAAGCAGTCTCTCGCCAGAGTCCACCAGGCACTCCTTTTGTGGCTGGATGGAATCGGCGTCACGTCATTCTATCCAGAGGCTGAGCCGTTCAACGAGATCCTTCATCACAGATACAGTCAGGTCCATCAGAGCACGATTCCAGCAGGCTACATCGTTGAGGTTCTGCGCACGGGCTACCTCCGCGATGGAAAGTTGCTGCGCAGGGCGCATGTGATCGTTGCGAGGTAGGAGTGACTCATCGGCCCAGTCATTCCCCAGACTTCTCGCAGCGACGGAGTGCTGAGGAATGATTCGCGGAGCTTACCGAGGTCCGGCACTCTTCATGTCGATCTGAAGCCGAGCAATATTATGCTGATTCTAGATGCCATTATGCCTGGCCGATCGCGTTCGCCGTTCATTACAGGTCTACCGGTCGGGAGACCTGTTGCGAGCCTCGGCAACGGTACCGGACCTTCTATAGTAAACTGTTACCGATCAGTGCGGCAGCCATCCAACAGTGCGGCTGCTCGCTCGTCCCGCTCCAGAACTACTTTCAGACTCATGGGTGAAGGCGCTTCTCGACATCGCCAAGGGAAAGACATGAATCGACCGCCGCGACGACATCCGCGAACGCGAGGCGTCCCAGGAGATGGCGTGCGATCACACGGCACGGCGGGTGTCGACGTGAGCCTTGATGGCGGAACCTGCTGTCCGCGACCACTGTCCGATGACTCCCGGGGGATGATATGACCGACACGAATTCCGCCATCGACGCCATGAAGACCCGCACGTGGCCCTTCTTCCTCCTGACCCTGGGGTTCACGCTCATCGTGCAATCGCCGGCCGTCCTCGCCCGCTACGGGGTGCTACACGGTGAGGTCAACGACTTCATGGGCCTCGTGGCGCTCGGTGCGCTCGGCCCGATGATCGTCGGACTGCTCCTCTCGCGCAGCCCGCGAGGCGGCGCGCGTGCCGTCATGCGTTCACTCCTTGCGTGGCAGGTCGCCCCGTACTGGTATCCCGTGGCGATCTTCGGTCTCGCGGGCGTGTACATCGTCGGGCGCGGCACATACGGGCTGTTTGTGTCGACCGACCTTCCCTGGCTCTACCCGCCCAGCAAGCCGGAGTACGTCATCGCGATGTTCATGTTCCCATTCGTCGAGGAGATCGGATGGAGAGGATACGCGCTGCCTCGGCTCCAGTTGCGCTACGGCGCGCTCACCGCCTCGCTGCTCCTCGGCATCGGCTGGGCTCTGTGGCACACGATGATGTTTCTGGTGTCGAGCAGCTCGCCCCTGGTCTTTCTCGTTGGGTGCGTGAACATCGTCGTCGGCGCGTTCGCGTTCACGTGGCTCTACAACCGCACGCAGGGCAGCTTGCTGCTGGCGCTGCTCCTCCACATGGGAGCCCACATCCACAACCCGAGCCATGCCGTACCCGACATCACACCGCTCTTGGTGCAGACCGTCGCGCTCGCCGTGGTCATGGCCGTTCTCGTCGTTGTCGATCGCCGCGCGTGGAGCCAACCGTTGCCGGCATTGCCGGGTGAACGCCCGGCCTTGTGAGCGGCACTCTGTCAGTTCATCGTCCGCAAATGCTCGCCCCGCACATCGCCCCGCTCTTCATCACCGAATCCCTGTAGGACAAGCAACTGCGGTTTCGGCACCACGGTCCCCCGCACGATCACTGGTGGCCGGCGCAGGTGGCGCAGGAGATGGAGGGGCGGTTTGATGGGTACTACGGGACGCAGAGCGCCGAGGCGGAAGCGTTCTGCTGACGTGCTGGGCTCAGTCGCCCGTTCCTTGGGGCGCTCCTCGAACATCGATCGGTGAGGCTGGCCCGGCTGCGCGGTACGGTCAGGCGCCAGCGCCACGATTCGGAAGGTCCA
>CALLYL010000325.1 GCA_937859535.1 uncultured Myxococcales bacterium | reverse complement strand
CCGTTTACGCATCACCCCAGTTGGCCTTTTTTTCCATCGCAAGTACGCGCAGAGCCGACGCTTCCAATTGCCCAGATAGCGCAGTAAAATTGCCTTAGTAAAGAATGTCTTGCTCGCATTGGGCATGTAACCTCTCTGCTGCCCCGGCCATAGGCGTATTCACGTACGGTCTGGTGGATTTTCCGCCATCCGTCTGCCTATGTTCGCCGAGCCTCGGTTGGCAGCACTGCTGGAGAGGGTCATGACCCCAGTGGACGGGCCCGCCGCCAGGCTCAAAGAGACGGAGCGCAGCCTACGTTGGCTGGCTGCGGTGATCATTTTTAACGTCGTCCTGTCGACCTCGTTTCAGACAGCGATGTTTCTAACGAATCACCAAAAGCCGGACATTCCGCTGGCGATGCTGTTCGGCAGCTTGCTGACCGCACTGACGACGCTGGGCTTGAACTATTTGCTGCGCAAACGTCCGGCGGCAGGGGCGCTGCGGATCATTTTGCTGGCTCTCGGTGGACTCACTGCCCTGGCGGCGCTGTGGAACTGGAAGCAGACGGCGGCATCGACGTTTGCGCTGTATTTGCTGGTCGAAATCGCAACGACGGTGGGCGTTGCCGCGACGTGGACTTATTTCCAGGCACCGCTGGAGGCCGCGCAGATTCGCTGGCTTTTGCCTCGGCTCGGCGCATGGGGCAGCATTGGTGGCTTGATCGCGGGAACGGTGGTTCCCATCGCGCTCAAGTACCTGAAGATGAGATCCCATTGGCTGATTTGGATCTCGGCGCTGGCGTGGCTGCTGGCGAGTGTACTGGTGCGAATGGACTACGCAGCGCGGGCCCCGGCCAAGCGACGTTCCTCGCTGAACCAGCAGAGTCACCTGCGACAGATATTCACGGTGCCGCTCGTGCGTTGGATGATCCTCGGTACTGCCGGGATCATCTGGACGGGCGCGCTCGTGCAGTACGAGTCGAATGCCGCCATGAAGGATGCGTGGCCGCAAGAGACGATCAACTCCATCACGTCGGTACTTCTCGCGGTCGCCTCGATTGGCGGATTTGCCACCCAAACACTGGTCACGACGCCGGTGCTAGAGCGCTGGGGTGTTGGGCTGGCGCTCGCCATCTTGCCCGCCACGATCGGTGCCTGCATGTGTGTCTATTTCTATGCCACCGTCGGCGTGAACTGGAGCGCGGACCTGTCGGTATGGGTGATCGTCGTGGCGCTGTTCTTGGACAAGACGCTTCGACCGGCGCTGCATCGGCCTGCCGAGTCTTGTCTCGTAGCCGCGCTTTCGCCAAGCATTCGACCGACGCTGCTGCTCGTGCTCGGCGGCATCATGTCGCCGTTTATCAAAGCGGTGGGCGCGCTGATGCTGTTTATTGCCAAGAGCGCATCGATCAATCCGTCGCTGCTCACCGGCATTGCGATCATCCTGGCGGTGTTGGTGACGATGCTGTCGACGCGCTGGGGAACGATCTATGCGCAGACCCTACGCGAGACCCTGGAAGAAGGGAGCGTCGAAGCGCTGGGGTCGACGGAGGCCGCAGAAAACCTGGTGCCGATGATCGATGGTCCTCGGCTCCGCGTGCTCCTCGAAGCGATTGACATGGGCACGCCGCGCTCGCGCGAACTGGCGCTCGATTTGCTTCGAACGCAGCGCTCGAACCTGGTCGCCAAGGCCATGCAGACGCGGCTCAATAACAAGTTCGAGCCAGTACGAATTGCTGCGCTGCGCTGGCTGGCCGATGAACCAGACCAGACGCTTGAGGCCCACTTGAAGCAGCGCTGGCTGGTGCCCGATCTATCGGACAACGAGCGACAAGCGATCTTGGATGCTGCCGGTGCGCTTGGCGCGGTGCTGATTGGCGACGATACGGCGCGCTGGCTGACCGTGCCCAACCTGCCCCTACGCACGGCGGCGTTGGCGGTGCTGTTGCGCTCGAGCGATGTTCGTCATCAAAAGGTAGCTCGGCGTGCTCTGGAGGCGATGCTCAACAGCCAAGCCAATGAAGAGATCTCCGCCGGACTGCGCTTGGTCCACGAGCACAAGGTGGGCGAGTTTCTTCCGGCGGTGCTGGCTCGGCTTGCGGATACCGACCTTGCGGTGCGTCGTGAGGCGCTCAGTTGTTTGCCAGCCTTCGAAGACGAGCGCGCCCGTCGTCCGCTGTGGGCGGCACTGACCGAGCCAACCATGGCCCACGTCGCAGTCCGTGCCTTGACGAGCTGTGGCGAGTCGATCGTGCCCAATATCATTGCGCAGCTCGATTCGCCGGACATTGCGTCGGTGGTTCGTCAGCACCTGCTGCGTGCACTCGGCCTGATCCCCTCCCAGTCCGGCGTGCAGTGCCTGCTTGATCATGTGCGCCACAGCGACCGCAATGCTCAGCTCGAAGCGCTCAAGTCGCTCAATCGTCTGCGTCGCGTGCTCAACCTCCCGCCGCTCAATGCCGAGGTGATTCAGAGCTTCGTGCTGTCGGAGCTGCGCTGGGGCTTGCACATGCTGCGGGCCCGCGAGCTACTCAAGGATCGGGTCCGTCCCAACGGTCTGCTCTATCGAGAGCTTGACGCCCAGATCGACGCCGCCCAGCAGCGGGTGGCCCAGACGCTGGCCCTTTTGTCGCCCAAAGACACGATGGTCCACATCTTTAAGGCCCTGCGCTCGCCCAACTCGCCGCACCGCGACCAAGCGCGAGAGCTGCTGCGGACGCTGTTCAAACCAGGACCGATCGTCAACGCCAGCCTCAAGCTGCTCGATGAGACGCAGATGTGGCAGCCCGAGTTCTTTCATCCGCCGCTGTCGATTAGCTCCGGGCAGACCGCCGAAAGTGCCGTGGAGTGGCTCAAGCTGACCGCCGATCCGTGGGTGATTGCCGCGCTCAAGTACGATCCCGACTGTCCGCGTCAGACCCAAACCTTTCCGCCGATTCCCGAATTGATCGAGCGACATCTCGATGCGGTGCTGTTCTTAAAGGATGTCGGCTTGTTCGAGACGCTGACCAACGCGCAGCTCATCGACGTGGCGGGTCTGGCTGAAAAGGTCGATCTCCCGGCGGGACGCACCCTGTTCAACCAGGGCGATATGCCCGACTACCTGTACTTGATTCGCAAGGGCAAGCTACGCGTCGTCATCGGTGGCAACGAAGTGGCGCGCTTTGGACCGGGTGAGTGCGTCGGAGAGATGGCCGTGCTCGCCAGTACCCAGCGCACCGCAGGCGTCGATACGCTGGAGCCGTGTCAGCTTCTGCGCTGGTCGGAGCGAGACTTCCTCGGGCTCCTCGACGCGTTTCCTGAAATTGGCCGAGCGCTGCTCAAGTCGCTGGTACGACGCCTGGCGCAGACCGGCAAGAGTCGTCAGGCCCCACGAGCGGCGACGATCATCGGCATGGTCTGGGGCAAAGACGGTCCCCAGCCGTCCACGACCAGCAACATTCCGCCCACCGATGGCAGCGGCACCACCCCAGAGGACAAGAACTAGAGCGAGCGATGGCAGTCTCAGTCTCACTCGATATGATCTTGTTTCTCAAAGACGTCTCGCTCTTCGACTCGCTGTCCAATGCGCAGCTTGCTGAAGTGGCGCGCCTCGCCGAGCGCATCGACATCGCCGCCGATGACGTCAGCAAGCCTTTGTTTTACCAAGGTGAGCCCGCCGACTGTCTGTACCTGATTCGCAAAGGCAAAGTCCGGGTCATCCAAAATGGCCAAGAGATTGCCCGACTCGGACCGGGAGAAACCACCGGTGAAATGGCGGTGCTCGCGGGCATCGAGCGCTCGGCGACCGTCGAGCCCATTGATCCGATGGTGCTGCTCCGTTTTGATGCCGACGACTTTCTGGCGCTGCTCGATACCTATCCCGAAATTCAGCGGGCACTGATGAAGGTGCTCGTCACCCGGCTCAGTCAAAGCAATCGACCCCGTGAGCCCAGTCGACGCGCCGCGACGATGGTGGGGATGGTCTGGGGCAAAGACGGTCCAGCCGCCAAACCGCCTTCGGGGGACTCCAAAAAATAGCGACAAGGGGACAACATGTTTCGTTCTCTCGACAGTGACGTGTGGTTTCTCGATAAGCCTTTCAAGATGATGGGCGTCGAGCTGGGAGGGCGGATGACCATCGTGAAGCTTGGCGATGGTTCGCTTTTGATGGTGTCACCGGTGGCGATGACCTCCGATGATCGCGCCGAGCTGGACCGCATCGGGCCGGTTCGCCACATCGTTGCGCCCAACCTGATGCATCACCTGTACGCTGGGGACGCCAAGACCAGTAATCCAGACGCTAAGCTCTACCTACCGCCGGGACTTGCCGAAAAGCGCAAGGATCTGACCGCCGATGGGGTTCTGTCCGACCAGCCGCCCGCCGCACTTGCTGCCGACTTGGAGCAGCACCTCGTGCAAGGCATGCCCAAGCTCAACGAGGTGGTGTTCTTCCACAAGAAGAGCCGCACCCTGATTCAGACCGACTTGGCGTTTAACCTGATCCAAATGCCGTCGCTGCTCGGTCGCATCCTGTTTACGCTCAACGGGGCGCTCGGCGGCGTGCGGGCGACCAAGGTGCTGCGCAGCCTGATTGTCGACAAAGCCGCCACCCGGCGGTCGATCGAGAAAATCTTGGCATGGGACTTCGACCGCATGATCATCACCCACGGCGACGTGGTGCGGTCCGGTGCCAAAGCGGAGCTACAGGCGGCCTATCAGTTTCTGCTCGGCAAGTCCTAGTGCCCCGCTAGCCGAAACCCACCGCCGCGACGCCCATCCCGTCCCAAGAAAGAAGATTCGTTCCATGTCCGTTCAGACCGTTCCTGTCATCTCGCTCATCCGTGGCGACGGCATTGGCCCCGAGATCAGCGAAGCCGTCCTGCGCATGCTCGATGCCTGTGGTGCCCGTCTCCAGTTCGAGGAAATCCCGGCAGGTGAGGGTGCTCTTGCGACCCATCACGACCCGATGCCCGAGATCACCTTGCAGTCGATCGCCAAGAACAAGGTCGCGCTCAAGGGTCCGCTGTCGACGCCCAAGGGCGGCGGCTTCCGCTCGGTCAACGTCGCGCTCCGTCAGCACTTTGACCTGTACGCGAACCTCCGTCCGGCGATGAGCTTTGCCGGGGTGCCGTCGCGCTACCAGAACGTCGACATCGTCACCGTCCGCGAAAACACCGAGGACATCTACGCCGGCATCGAGCACTTCGTCGGCCCCGGTCGCTCCGCCGCCGAGTCGATTGCGGTCATCACCCGCGTCGGTTCCGAGCGCATCGTCCGCTTCGCCTTCGAGTACGCCCGCAAGCACAACCGCAAAAAGGTCTCGATCATCCACAAGGCCAACATCCTCAAGATGTCGAACGGCCTGTTCCTGGAAGTCGCCAAGCAAGTCGCCAGCGAGTACCCCGACATTCCCCACGAAGACGTGATCGTCGATGCGGCGTGCATGAAGCTGGTGCTGTTTCCCGAGCGCTTCGACGTGATCGTGACGATGAACCTGTTTGGCGACATCATGTCGGACCTGATCGCGGGACTGGTCGGCGGCCTGGGCGTGTCACCGGGCGCGAACCTCGGCGAAAAGGCGGCGATCTTCGAGGCGGTCCACGGCTCAGCCCCGGACATCGCCGGGCAGGGCATTGCCAACCCGACGGCGCTCGCGCTGGCGGCAGAGATGATGCTTCACCACCTGGGACAACCCGAGGCGGCGGCACGACTGCGGCGCGGCATCCTGACCTGCTTGGCCGATGGAAAGCTGCGGACCAAGGATCTCGGTGGCCAGGCCAACACCAAGACCTTCACGGACGGGGTCTGCACCGCCATCGGCCATAACGGCTAGGAGGTTCTCTCGATGCTCAGGCTCCACGTTCTCGGGGTCGGCGATGCGTTTACCGAGCTGCATCACAACGCCTGCCTGTGCATCGAGGAGCCGAGCTCCGGGCTTCGGCTGCTCATCGACTGTCCGCCCGCGCTGCCGCGAGTGCTCGCCGATCACCGTCAGCGCAGCGGCTCGGATCTGTCGGTCTGGAATCTCGACCACCTGCTGCTCACCCACCTACACGGCGACCACTGCGGCGGGCTCGAAGCGTTTCTGTTTATGCGGCGCTTTTTGGTCCGTCGCAAGCCGGTGCTGTACGGCGCCAAGTCGGTGCTCGATCCGTTATGGGCGACGCGGCTGCGCGGCGGTATGGCTCACCTGACGGCTTGTGTTCCGTCGTGGTCGCTGTCCGAGATCGAGCAGCATCTGCACGCGCCGAGCTATCTCGATCCGGCGACCGATGAGCCCGCGCAACAAAAGCTGGCCGAGCAGCCCCCGGAAGCCGCCGAGCTACAGCTATCCGACTATGTGGATCGCGTCGATCTCCAGCCGGTCACCCACATCGGCCCGCTCACCATCGAGCGCCGCTTCACCCATCACCACATCCCCACCACCGCGATTCGCGTCTCGCTCACCGGACAGAAGCGGCCCCTGTTTGCCTACAGCGCCGACACCGCCTTTGACCCCGACCTGATTGCCTGGCTCCACGAAGCCGCACTGATCGTCCACGAGACAAACTTCGGCATCCACACCCCGCTTGCCTCCCTCCTCCAGCTCCCCGAGGAGATCCGCAGCAAGCTCCGACTCATCCACTACCCCGATATGCTCGATCCAAACACCGCCCCCCTCGAATGTCTGAGGGAAGGAACGATTCTGGATCTGGGGTGAGCGTGCTATTTCCACGCTGAAACTTTGCAAAGTGGTGCACAAGTCAGGTTTGGACGGGACTTTGACTTTCCCAAGTGGTGCGCAAACGCGAGTTGGCAGGACTTTGACTTTTCCAAGTGGTGCGCAGGCGGACTTGTGCAGGACTTTGACTTTTCCAAATGGTGCGCAGGCGGATTTGTGCAGGACTTTGTCTTGACCAAGTGGTGCGCAGGCGGGCTTGTGCAGGACTTTGACTTCCCCAAGTGCCGCCAAACCCGGCTTGCGCACCACTTTGCGAAGTTGCAGTCCCAATTGACCGGCCTGTGGCAAGGGCTGAACAAAAAAAATTCCCGTCGACCACAACTGGGCTTTGGTGGCACAGGGGAAAGAGGACGTGCTAATCGGGCTGCATGCCAAATATCCTTTCCGAAGAACGTAGTACGCAAGAGATCGTGCGCGATGCGCGGTACCACCATGCGGCCTTGCTCGCCGATCCGGACACGCAGCATCTGGCCCCAGCAGTGAAGCAGCGGATCGATGCGCTGCTCAAAGCCCAGGCGCAGTCCGATGCAGCGGATGCCTTGCGTCAGGAAAAACAAGCGCTGCGCAACCGTGCCGAATACGTCCACGATGATGCCCAGCGAGCGTGTGAGCTGGAGATTTTCGCGTTGGTTCGCAAGGATCGCTCGCTGCCTGCCTACAGCAACGTCTATCGCATCGGCTTTTCGGGTCTGATTGCGCTGGCGGGGGCCGAGCAAGAGCGCGAGGTCGTGAAGATGTGCGAGTCGCTCGCCTCCGAACATCCCGAGCTGGCCAAGAAGTACAGCAAGAACCTGCTCAAGCTGGCGGCGGAAGCCACGGCGGCGGAAAAAGCGCTGCTGCAAGCCGACACCGATGCCACCCATGCCTTTGCCGGAGAAGTCCGGGGGCGTGTCGCACTGAACGAGCAGCTCCGCCGCAATGAGGGCGCGCTCATCTCGCTGTTCCCGACCGACAAGGCCCGCGTCCGCCTGTACTACCGCACCCGCCGCCGCAGCAAAAAGGACGCTGCACCGACGCCATAGCGCACAATCGGGGGCAGACCCACCGCCCCCTTCACCTGGAGCAAACCCATGGCCACGGCCCGGCCCGATGGGTTATCGTGCCCCACACCATGATCACCAAGGTCAGCTTTCGCAGCTTCAAGTCCCTGCGCGAAGTCGATATCGACTTCACGTCGCGCCTCACGGTCTTGGTAGGCCCCAATGCCTCCGGCAAAACCAGCGTCCTTCAGGGCATTTCGCTGATTGCTGGTGAGTTCGATGCAAATGGTTGGAAAGTTATTCAGTCCAGCCTGGTGTCACGATTACCCAATGCAGGAAGTGAAATGAACATTGATGTCCAATTTGTGCTTCGGGGCAAGCGCGGGCAAATCAGTACGGTCTCTGAGAGAATGCAAACGTTAAGGTTGAGACGTCATTATTTGAAAATCCATTCCTCAAAAGCTGACGATCGGGACTTCCCTTTAGCTCGGATCGGGACAGAGTCTGCTGTAATGAGGTTTGACGCGACGGCGCTCGCCAAGTCTTCATCTGTGGAGGGGGCTTTCCCCGACGCAACGCCAGAACTAGCTGCGGACGGTTTTGGCCTGGCTTCGGTGCTGGCGCATATCGCGACCTCTGATCCGTCTCGCTTTTCGATGATTTTGGAGTCGCTTCGTAAGGTCATTCCGCTATCCAAACAAGTGCGCTTACTTCCGACAGAAGTGGACACCATCGTGCAGACTTCTGATCCGAGTGGTGATTTGTACTCGGAGCCACGGCGGATAAGAGGAAGCAGGCTCGCGTTTGACTTTGTCGGTGCCCAGAAGGTTCCGGCGGATCAGGTGAGTGAGGGGACTCTATTGGTGCTCGGGTGGCTGACGGCGGTGATGGCGTATGAGGGGCGCTGGTTGTTTCTGCTCGATGATATCGATCGGGGGCTTCACCCCAAGGCCCAGCGCGAGCTGGTCGGTATCTTGCGCAAGCTGCTTGAACAGAACCCGAACTATCAGATCATTGCGACCACGCACTCGCCGTATTTGCTGGATCTACTTGCACCTGAAGAAGTGCGGATCGTGACCGCTGCCGAGGACGGAGCGACGCTGTGTGGGACGCTGATGGAGCATCCCGAGTTTGAGCGCTGGAAAGATCTGATGCTGCCGGGCGAGATGTGGAGCACGGTCGGTGAGGAGTGGCTGCGGGAGCGAAGGACCAAGCGCCATGACGTCGCGCAGTGAGCCGCTGCGCATTGCGGTGGTCTGTGAGGCCCCGGCGGATCACGAGATTGCTACGCACCTGGCCGATCGGCTGCTGCTGGATCGGCTGCCGTGGCTGCACGATGTCTCGCTCGATCACGTTCGGCGCTGGCAAGGCTTGCTGGCGCACGAGCCGTTTCTGCCTTGGGACCAAGTGACTCGGCTCGCCCGTGAGCAGGGGCTGCGAGTGATGGGAAAGTTCGGGGCGGAGTCCGGTGCCATGGATGCGGCGAGCGCTCGACGGGCCTTGCTTCTGTTTGCGACGCTTCCGGTGGCGCTGCGGCCCGATGCAGTGATGCTGATCCGCGATACTGATGGTCGCGAGGAGCGCTGTGTCGGTCTTCAGCAGGCCCGGACTGATCCAGACCGGCAGTGGCCGTTTCCGATCGTCATTGGGGCCGAGCACTGCAAGCGCGAGAGCTGGATCTTGGCGGGCTTTCAGCCCAGCGATCAAACAGAACAGCAACGACTGCTCGATCTACGCCAACATCTGGGTTTCCACCCCTGCGAAAGACCGGAACAGCTTACGGCGTCAGATGATGCGGAGTCGTCCAAGCGGAGTGCCAAGAAGGTTCTGGCTGCGCTGACCGGGAATGATCCCGTGCGTGATCATCCGTGTTATCGCGAAACACCACTCGATCTGTTGCGACAGCGTGGTCAGCGCTGCGGCTTATCGAACTTCTTGGCCTATGTCGAAAAGAGGATCGTGCCGCTGGTATAGAGTCAGCACTTACGGCGAGTTCATCCCCATTAGCGCTTGGCAGGCGGCGATGAGGGTGGACTTGGATTTGGCCAGGCTGGTTTTGGGGTCTTGGGGGTTGTCGAAGGAGATGGTGCAGCCAGCGGCGTTGTGGTGACCGCCACCTCCGAACTGAGCGCAGAGCTTGGCGACGTTGTAGCTGCCTCTGCCGCGTAGGCTGACGTAGATGCGGTCATCGCTGACGGTGATCTGGCCGCCGATCTCGACGCCTTTGAGGGCGCGGGCGTAGTTTACGGGCTTGCCAATGTCGTCCATGGTCGCCCCGGCATCGCGCAGCATCTGATCGGTCAGGGTCAGCAGCGCGAGCTTGCCATCGCAGTGTCGCTCTAGGGATGGCAGCACCCGGGTCAGCAGGCGCAGGCTCGCTTCGGAGAGCTGCTCATCGAGCTGTTGCGCCACGTTCCAGGTGCTCACGCCGCTGTGCATCGCGGCCATCGCGAGCCGGAACACTTCCTGATTGGTGCCGGGGTAGCGAAACCAGCCGGTGTCTTCCACCAAGGACACAAACAGCGCGGTTGATAGCGGTTCGGGCAGCGCATCCTCACGGACTCCGAGCGCGGACAGAAGCCGCATCGCGATGACCCCGGCAGAGCCCGCCCCGGCATCGCGCAGCACGATGTCACCCAGCTCGGACACCACGGCATGATGATCGAGGACGAGCAGAGGGCCGGTGATCGGTGGTTCGGGAAAGTGATCGCCGAGCAGATGGCGCGCTCCGCAGTCATGAATCAGCGTCGCGTCAAAGCGCAGCCCGGCAGGAATCTTGCGCCGAACCTCGTTTGCTCCGGGCAGAAAGCGCAGCCGCTGCGGAACCGGGTCGGGGTTGTACAGAAAGACCTCTTTGCCGAGCAGCCGCAGTCCATGGGCACTGACCAGCATCGAGCCGAGCGCATCCCCATCCAGTCGCGAGTGCGCACCGAGTAAGAAGCGCGTACCAGTCCGAATGATCTCTACTGCTCGCGCCAACTGCTCCGCAAATACCATGTCGGCATGAGTAGCCGATGTTAGGTGCGTTTGTCTCGGCTGAGCACGTCATCGCGAACCGATTCGCACAGCGCACGGACCTGCTGGATTTGCGTTTGTCCGACGCCAAACTCTGCGAGCGTGGCCGCCAAGTGTTCGATCACCACATCCACATGCAGGTCGCCGAGCCCCTTGCTCAGCATCGGTGCGTGCGCGGTCCGCATATCGCGACCGGTGTAGTGATTTGGGCCACCCGTCACCATGGTGATGAAGGCCCCTTGCTTGGCCATCTGACGGTCCATGTCGATTCCATCAAAGAAACGCGACACCCGATCATCGGACAGCATCTTACGGTAGAAGCTCTCGACAACGGCCTCGATGGCAGGCGCGCCGCCGAGTTGTTCATACAGGCTCTGCATACTCTCCCCCTTTGTTTGTTGCGAGTGTACCAAAAACATGCGCAAAAAAGGCCAAATATTGGCTACCATGTTCCGTACGAGCCAGATTCACAACCTCATGACTTCTTGCCGAATGGAGCAACGAGCGGTATGAAGAGGTTTCGCGCAAAAGTTACGTTACGTGAGCTTTCCGTGCTACACAAGACAGACAAATCAGGGACAAACCAGGCGGTGGTGGCCGTTATCTGGACCAAGGCATGAGCGATGCAGTTAACCCAATTCACTGATTACTCGCTGCGCATACTCCTCTATTTGGCTCATCATCCGCCCCAGGATGGGGAGCGCCTCCCAGCGGTGCTCGATATCAGTCGAGCGTACGGAATCTCGACGAACCACCTGAGCAAAGTCGCTCGGCTGCTCGTTCAAAACGGGTTCGTCAAAGCGACTCGTGGTCGCAATGGTGGCTTGCAACTGGCGAAGACCCCGGAAGAGATCAACCTCGGGGAAGTGGTGCGCAAGAGTGAGCCGCACTTCGATCTCGTCGAATGCTTTGATTCCCGCACCAACACCTGCCCGATCGCCAGTGCTTGTGCGCTCAAGAACGTACTGGCCGACGCGAAGCGGAATTTTATGGCGACGTTGGAAAAACAGACGCTCGCCGATGTTGTCGGGACTCGCGTGAAGCTGGTGCAGCTCTGGCGCGCCAAGCCGAGTCGCTAAGACAAAACCAAACGACCGGCAGTCGGCTTTTGCTCCGATTTGGTCTTGGTCTTCCGTCGCTACTGCCTTCATTCCATCCGAACAGGACTTGCACGAGTAAGGGGTCCAGACTAATACCAAAGCCGCTTACTTCTTGGCTTTGTGGAGCTTGCTCGTGCGTAATTGCTTACCGCCTGTGCCTTCGGATCTCTTAGATCGTCGGGCGACCGAGTCGGTTGTCCGTCATCGTCTCCGGTCCCTGTCCCTCTATTTGCGTTCCCGCCATCGCTGCGTGCTGAGCCTGGCTGCGTTGCTCGCGCTGCTGTGGGGGTCTGCAAGCGCTCTGGCGCAGAGCCAACCCGGAAAGCCACCGAGCGAAGAAGAGCTGCAAGCGTCGCTCGAGATGGCGCGCAGCACCGTGGGCGATCACAGTGCTTCTAGCAAAAGCGGCGCTCGCAAGTTCGATCTGCAAGCGCTGTGGTCGATGGCCCAGGGTCGTTTTCCTGGCATCATCGCGGCGCGGCAGACAGTCGATTCGGCCCGGCATGCGCGCAATGAGCAGATTTTTCTGCGGCTGCCCTCCGCAGACTTTTCCGGCTTTCTGTCGTGGTCGCCCAACGTCAAGTGCAAGGACACCGGGGAGATTGGGGCCGATGGCAAGCCGCTGGCGCTCGGCGGTCCCGACCACTGCGTCGAAACCAACATCGCCCAGACCCTGAACACCTCGACGATTCAGAACTACCTGCCGTTCTACGGCGCACTGGTCCAGCTCAACCTTCGGATCACGCAGCCGCTGTATACCTTCGGCAAGCTGACGGCGGCCTGGGACTTGGGGCAGACCGGGCTCGATATCGCGTCGGCGCAGTCGGACGGCGTGCGGCTCGACCATCAGTTGAACCTGCTGCGGGCCTACTTTGGACTCAAGTCGGCCCGGGCGGCGCTTGATACCGTGAAAGAGGGCCACGAGCAGGTCACCAAGTGGGTCAAGCAGATGGACATCGATCTAGAGGCGGGGAAGGGGTCGGCCTCTGAGATCGACTTGATGCGACTCAAGGTCGCGGAGTCTCAGATCGAGCTGATCTTGATCGATCTGGAGCGCACGATTGGCTCGACGCTGGCGGCGCTACGCTACTTGGTCCAAGACAACACCGTCGACGTGGATGAAGATGACCTGGCGCTTTGGAACGAGGAAAATCACCCGCTCGACTACTACTTGGAAGCGGCGCTGCGCAGCCGGCCCGAGCTGAGAGTGCTGCGAGCGACGGGTCAAGGGGCCCAGTTATACAAAAAGCTTCGCATTGCCGAGCTGTTGCCAAACTTCGGACTGATCGTGAACTTTGGTTATGGCTATGCAGGCGGTGTTCAAGATCCGAACCATGGCTTTATGAGCCGCCTAAACTACCTGGGGGCAGGGGTGGGGCTTGGCATGAACTGGTCGCTCGATGTGGGGCCCCGGATTGCACGGCTACAGCGAGCGATTTCCGACGTCAACGTCTTTGAAAGTCGGAAGCGTGAGCTGCTGGGTGGTGGGGCACTGGAAATTGAGCGCGCCTACAACGATGTTCGGGAGGCCAAGCGACGTCTAAAGACGGCGGAGGTGGCGGAACGCAGGGCTCGCGGCTGGCTCCAAGGCATCAAGCAATCAATCGACGTCGGCACTGCGGAGGGGCGTGATATGAACGATGCGCTTCGTACGTACTTTGAGCAGCACATTGCCGTACTTCGCGCCATCAACGACACCAACGTGGCGTGCGGTGCCCTTCGTCGCGGAGCGGGACTAGAGGTCATTCCCAAATGAGCAAGCAAAGAACTGTCATCGTGGGCTCGGTGTTGTCGCTGGCCCTGGGGGTTTCAGTGCCAGTGTGTTTGGTGGCGCTCGATCTGCGTGTGGCGGCAGCAGCCACACCAGCGGCTGCGAGCCCCAAGGCCACACTACAGCGGCTCAACGGCTCGTGCGAAAGGCTGCTGCGAACCAAGACCGAGCCGGGCTCTGCCGAGGAAAAGCGGGTCAAGGACGAGATCAAGCTGCGCGCCTCCGAGCTGCTCGACTACACCGAGCTGTGCAAGCGGGCCCTTGGCGAGCACTGGGACAAGATGGGTGAAGCGAAGCGAACCGAGTTTGTTTCGACGCTCAAAGAGCTGATCGAACGGAACTACATTCGCCAACTTCGGACGAACCTCGACTACGAGGTCACCTATGGCGATGAGAGCCAGGACGCCGCAGAGGCCAAGGTCGCGACCAATCTCAAGCTGGCCACGAAGGGCAAGACCACCCAAGTCCAGATCGACTACCGGATGATCAAGAAGCCGGATGGCCGATGGATGGTCTACGACGTCATCACCGATGAGCTGTCGCTGGTGCGCAACTACCGGACGCAGTTTCAGCGGATCATCGGGGGCAATAACTATGACGGTTTGCTCTCCCGCATGAAGAACAAGCTAAACGAGGAGCAGAGCAAGGACGGCACCGCGCCGGCCGCTGCACCAGCCGCTGCGCCAGCTCCCGCTGCGCCAGCTCCCGCTCCGGCGACCGACAAGAAGGTTGCTCCAGCGGCACCGGCGGTCAAGACTCCGGCCAAGCCCCCCGCGACACCCAGCGCTGCACCAGCCAAGCCTGTCCCCGCAGGTAAGTAGGCTGGGTACCACCAATCGAGAAAGGACTGCTGCGATGGCTGAAGTGATTCCGTTTCGAGGCCTGGTGTACCGACCAACTGCTGCACTGGGTCAGGAGAGTCGTGATGCCTCGTCGCTCCTCGCTCCTCCCTATGATGTCATTGGCGAAGCGGAGCGCCGGAGCTTAGCCGGACAGTCGGCATTCAACAGCGTTCACCTGATTCTGCCGCAGCCACCAGTCGGGGCGGAAGGCGATGCTCGTTATGCCGTGGCCGGTGCGACGCTGTTGGCCTGGCAGCGCGGTCAGGTGGTGACTCGCGATGAGCAGCCAGCCTTTTATCGCTACCATCAGGTCTTCTCGCCGCCGGGTGAACCGAGTGCGGCCAAGGTGGTTCGGCGCGGCTTCATCGCCCGAATCCGCCTGCATCGCTTTGCGGAGGGGGTGATCCTGCCCCACGAGCGAACGCTGTCTGGTCCGAAGGTTGACCGACTGAAGCTCAAGCGGGCCACGCGGACCCACCTGTCGCAAGTCTTTGGATTGTACGATGATCCCGAGCGCAACGCCGACGCTGCCTTTGCTGCGATCGAGCAGTCTGCCCCGGAACTGCACGGCAAGACCGCCGACGGTGTGGAACATCTTCTGTGGCGGTTGACGGACCCGGTGAAAGTTGCGGCGGTGCAGAGCGTGCTGCGCGATCGTCGCATCTACATCGCGGATGGGCATCATCGGTACGAGACGATGCTGGCGCTGCGTGAGGAGTTACGCAAAGACCCAAGCTATTGCGGACTCGACTCTGCGGTGGAGTACGGATCGATCTTCTTGTGCAACGTGCGCGATCCGGGACTGTTTGTATTTCCCACCCATCGCGTGCTGCACAGTCTGCCGGGGTTTGACCTTGGTGCGCTGCTAGCTCGGCTGGCCGTTGCTTTTTGGGTCGAGGAACGGCCCGTTCCCACTGGCACCGAAGCGAAAGACGAGTTGGCGAAGTTGGGGGAAGCAAGTCCCAGCTATCTGTTGCTGTCGCGAGGGCGGGCGTTTTATCTGCGCCTGAAGGACGATGCCGATTTGTCAGTGCTACCCGGTCCCAAGGTGTTGCACAGCTTGGATGTGACCCTACTGCATGCGCTGGTCTTGGAGCAGGCGCTCGGGATTGATCGCAGCGCGCAGGAATCACAGACCTACCTTCGGTATGTGAAGGACAACGAGCAGGCGCTGGCGGCGGCTCGTGAACCCGATGTGCAAGCCGTGTTCATGATGAACCCAACCAAGGTCACGCAGGTGATGGCGGTGTCGGAAGCGGGCGAGGTGATGCCGCAAAAGTCGACCTACTTCTTCCCGAAGATTGCCTCGGGCATTGTGTGCAACCCGCTCGACCCGGCGGAGTCGGTCACGCACCAAGGAGCGCGGTAAGTCGTGTCGGCAGAGAGCCCGGCGTCTTCCCCATTGGGGGAGCTGACCTGCGATTCGATCCTGCGGGGACGGCTGCGACTGTGGCAGCCGGTGGTTGGATATCGCTTCAGCATTGATCCGCTCCTGCTGATTGACTTTGTGGCAGACGGCACGGTCGGTCGCGTGGCCGATTTGGGGGCGGGCGTAGGTGTGGTCGGGCTGGGGTTGGCTCGCCGGTTTGAGCGGGCGCAGGTGACGCTGGTCGAGCTTCAGCCACGGCTGGCCGAGCTTTCCCGTCGCAACG
>CALLYL010000324.1 GCA_937859535.1 uncultured Myxococcales bacterium | reverse complement strand
GATCTGTACCAGACTCTCCTCGATCCGAGCCGAAAGACGCCGACGATCTCTGCCCGAAGGACTCCCGAACACAAGTTGGCGTATCTTGTGAGACGACAACTCACTGAACAGGGGTGTATTTTTCGAGAGGTACCCCTAGCAAAAAATCCAACACCCGCAGCGCTTGCGTTCTTTCTGCGAAGTGATAGTCGGCAGGCGGTCTAGGTGGGACGATCGTTGTCGGCCTGTCCTTACCGCCCAATGATCAAGTTCATCACGGCGCGCAGTTGATCGTAGCTCAGCGCATCCTTTGCAAGGGCGAGCTGCAAGTCTGCGGCGATTTGGGCGAGGACTTCGATGGCTGACAGCCCACCTCGCTCGCCGAGCATCAGTCGGTAGTTCATGATCGTCTCGGTGAGTTCGCGGGCAGTTTGCGACGGTACGGGCTTCGGGGCTGGTGCTGGAGCCTCTACTTTGGCCACACTCGTGGAGGCTTGCGGAGCACTCTGTCTTGGTGCGGAGTCGTTCTGGGTCGCGGACTCTTTCTTCGGCGATGCATGCTTTTTCCGTATGACTGGTAGGGGCGAAAACAGGTTCTCGAGCGTGGGAAACCACTCGACGGGCAGCGGCCACCTCCGTTCTTCAACCAGCTTCACATCGGAGCGGCTGATTCCGAGCCGCGCTGCCACGTTGGCGTGTGTCAACCCGCACTGTCTGCGCTGCAATCGCAGCCACATTCCGTTCTTCGTCGAGAATTTGTCGAGCGGCAGTTGCATCGCGGCTTTCGATTCCGCCACCGTCAACGCCCCAAGCTCGAGCAGCCCTGGCATCCACGCCAGCGGGAGATGAATGTTAAGCCGTTCGATGGCATTCACATCCGTAGGCAGCGTACCAAGCTGCTTCACGATGTCAGCTCTGGGAATTCCCTTTTGCTGACGCCGCTCGCGCAGCCAGCGACCATAGAATGGGGTCCACTTCATCCTCCGTTGGGATTCCTGCTGATGCTCTGTCTCCGTGGTCTGCGCATCTGTGGATGTTGTCGTGATCGAGTCCGCTGGTTGGAATTCCGGCCTGGGGGGCGTGTTAGGGGGACTGCCCGAATCGGTTATCACCGCCGGTGTGGATTCGACAGTAGTGTCGGCCGCTGGCTCCAGGGTCGCGGCTTTCGTGTTCGCTGCATCAGCCTCGGCACGGATTCGCATCGCGTCTGCGAGTGACATACAAGCGTGAGAGGATGTTGCCACTGCTTCACGAACAGCGTTCTCTGTTTGACTTGAATGATCGACGGAAGGAACGGAAGCGATGGACTCTACAACAGATGTGTCCTTCACATTAGCCGACACTTGGGGAAGCTCTGCTGCCACGCCTTGCGGAATCCGAAACCCCAGCTCTGCAAGGACTCCCAACCACTCATTTGGCACGTCCTGCTTGCGCAGCTCCAGCATCACCAACTTGTGTTCTGGGATTCCCAAGCGGAGCCCAAGCGGCTTCAGCCCCACCGCAATTCGTTCGCGTTCCCGACGGAACCAGGCTCCGTTCAAGCTAGGCGCAGACACCGCATTGCGCTCTGGATGATTCACGTCCGACATTCGTTACTTCTCTGCCTCGCCGCGCTGTGACAGCTCGCAGAGTCCGCATGCAGACTACTTCATGGACTTCTGCTCAGCATCCTTATCCCCACTTGGGGGGGGGCGCGATGGATGGGGATACTGCTTACCAGCGTAGCGCACTTGCGATGCGCAAGGGAAGCGGAAAGCCCAAGGACGGTCGGTCGCTTGTCGCAGGTGTCGCGCTACTTCTGCGCCCCGGCGTGGTACTTCATCAGTCACTGCTTTCCGACGGTGGCCCTTCAATACCAAACAGTCGCCGATCTGTGTGACGACAACACACATGGGAGGCCTCTGCCCGCACAATCGCAATGGATTAGTCTGCTGCCATAGACGCTTTGCGGGCCCGCGCAAAGACTCCCCCGCTCTGTTCGGCTTCGGTCAACGAGTTCCCGTCTCGCCAGGGGCGTAGCTTGCCAGCGTAGCGGGGCAATTGACGATGCACCATCCACGCTGTGAGGCGAGGCAAAAATCGGACACCGAGCGCAAACAGGGTACCAAACCAGGGAGCCATGTGGCCCTCGCGGGCGCAGACGCGATCGACTTCAAAGCCAGCGGAAGCGAGCTTGCCGAGCAGTTCCGCCTCACGATAGCGCCGCTGGTGACCGGCCGCCTTGTCGAAGTAGGTGAAGTAGTCGGGGTTCATCGGAACGGAAAAGAACAGGACTCCGTCCGGACGCAGCACCCGGGCAAGCTCACGCAGGAGCTCATTGTCATCAACGACATGCTCCAGAACTTCGAAAATGGCGACCAAATCGAAGGTAGCGTCGGCGAAAGGCAGCGGAGCGGTGGCTCGCAGGCAGTGGCCCTTTTGGTCCCGCAGCGCCGACAGCGCGGTCATCGACAGGTCGACGAAGTAGGTTCCCGGAATCGGCAAATGGGGGTGCATCCCCGGGCCAATCTCCAGTGCTTGGGCACCATCGGCAAACGATGCAATTTCCTCCCAGATGGCCCAGCCGTCATGTGGAAATAACGTGTAGTGGCGCCACATGTCCTCCTCTTCATAGAGGGCACGGTTGCGCGCCTGCGCTTTGTTTCGGGGCTCCATCGCCGTGCACGGTAAGGGGGGGCGGTGCACCTGACAAGGACTTTGTGGGCGGTGGACCGGCGACTGTCCGGCGACTGTTTGGCATAGAAGGCCTGTTGCCGTTGCCGAGGATCGCAACAGTTCTTCCAACCGGTAGACTTGTTATGAACGGCGCAGCCCCCGTCCCTGTGAATCGCTCCAATCGTCCCCGTCGGGGGCGCGTGGTGGGTCAAGGTGGATGTGATCGGCGAGTTACGCAGCGGTTCGTGGCCACTTCGCAATCGGTCTACTCAAGGGAGCGCGGTCGGCAAGCTGCCCGCAGGCTCACCGACGGAAACTAAGCCCACGCTGAGTACAGCTAAGCCTGGGCTTAGAGCGGCTTAGCGCACGCTTAGCGAGAGAGTGTGTCGCGACTTGTGAGACACCATACGGTCAAACTCTTGACTGAGCCCAAGTGTTCAAGTCGCTGTTTTCTATTGATATACCGGCAGTACTAATAGCTCCGTCGAATCAGCATCCCTTTGGGTCGTCGTCGGTTCGGAGGGCACGGGTCCAGTTGCTTGCCCCCAAACGAACCAGACGAGGCGGAGGTCTTTCTGCTGTTTTCCGACTGTAAGTTAGAAAGAGCAACGAAGGGTTTGACTTCCAAACATGGATGCTCGATCGTCCTCCCGTTTTTCACGCCTTTTCCCCCAACCCGTTCAGTTTTCGTTTCTCGACGGCAGGTGGGCTGGCTTCATGTCTCGGTGAACTCAAACCCCGTCGGGGAAAGGCTTGCCTTTGTTCCCCAGATGGGTCTTTCTCTCGGCAGCGTGGGGAACGGGCTGAAATCGCCGCACAGTCGGGTGCTAAGGGTGGCGTTTGCTTCGCGAGCCTCTGGCCCGCGCAACGCCCAGCACTGCCGGTCTACTCAGGGGGCCATCCTGACCAAGCCGCAACAAACATCCGATAGAAAAAAGGCACATGCAAGCTAGCCGTCTGCTGGTGCGGTAGCAAACGCTCGATCACAGTAACCAGCAAGGATCGCTCGGCGGTCAAAAGATGACTCGCTGAATTTCAAAATCTCCTCGGTGCGCCTTTTGGTGACATACATCGCAGAGGACTACGATGTTATCGTCTGTCGCCTCTCCGCCGAGTCTATACTCAAACAAGTGATGCCCATGAATGCGGCGAGTGGTACCGCAAGCCGCGCAGACGCCTCCTTCGATAACCTTTGCATCTCGGATTGCCCGTCCGTGGCTGCTTGGCCGTGAGCGTCCCATCACATCCCTCCGCTACCTGTGCTTTTTACAGAAGCCGTAGTTGCCCGCACGCGCCTTATGAGTACAACGCTGACCATCACTGGTCTTCCCTTTGCATCGAAGGTCGCTATTTGACGGGGCTACATCGAGTAGATTCCTACTTCCCTCCTCGATTGCACGCTGCCCGTCAGCACTACGCAGCTTTGCGGTCGGTGTCACAATGAATGTGCCTCGTGCCTCGGGAGCATGCTCTCGGGCGGCACGCTTCGCGCCCTCAACAATCCGCTCTGCGCTTTCACGAGTTACCCGGTCTACCTTTATGACCGTTGAGTAGTCTTTGTCACGAGTCCGCTTATCGCCCATAGTCAATCCCCCTACCTGCTAAAATGTACCTACGATGGTTTCACGATTGTCTTTTCGTCGTCGCGATGGAGCAGCCTTCTTGGACACATCGCTCGTCTCACGGTGAGAGGACGATTTCCCAGAAGGTGAATCCGACATCTCAATCGAACCATCACCGAAGGTGATAGTGACCATCGTGTCTGTGTCGATTCGAGGCAACCCGTGCTCATCAAACGAGAATCTGATTATGTCAACCTCACCGCGTGCCCGTCGAACGACGATCTGGAAGTCTTGGACACTGAGCACTGTGTCGCCTCGTCTCAGAACTTTGATTAGATAGCGCTTCATCTCGTTTCTCCGAATGGTTACTTGTTCACTCGACACTGACTCCCCAAAGGTCCGCACAAAGACACATCACCCGTCGCATGTTTAGGTCGGGCTCGCAAGCCATTTTGGTCCATGATCGGCACTGGGGAGCGAGCATGCTATGGAACCGATGTTCTCGCAGGTGGGTCTGACAACGATCCACCTCCAGCGACGAGATCGTGAGCCAAAGTCGGTCCTTGGATCTGCCGAGTACAGGACGGTGTTAGGCGATCTAGATCGTCTCTGACTCAGCTTGCCGTTGGGTCGCTAGCCTCTCTCGGTAGCCCTTCTTGGCCTTGCCGCCTCGCTGACCGATCGTGGCCATGTGGGCACAATCTGTTACGAAACTCAAATCCCGTCGGGGAACAGCTTGCTTTTGTTCCCCAGATAGGTCTTTCGCTCAGCAGCGTGCACTTTAGCGTGCAACTATAACGCTAGCACGGGCGGGATCAACCGAACAGATGCGCGGACAGAACCAGGAGCGCCTCCAAGATCTACTACAACATGCCAGTTTCCAGCATACGGTGGAGTCAGCACGACCGGAGAGCGTCTGAAATGCCCTCCATAATAACGGAATTGCCGCCCCCGTTGATAATCGGCAAAATTTGTGCTATCTAAAAGCATTACATTGGCTTCATTGCCAGCAAGAACCACTTCAACTTTGTCGGCTGGGCCTGCTTGGATTTGATAGTGCAAGAACCGCATGGTAGAGTACCTCTCTTCTGCGTCTGTTTTCTTATGCGCTAATCTGAGTGCCTTCTGGTGGCTTATATCGCTTTCTGATTTTCTCTATTATTTTATCCCTTCGA